>NZ_JAPEHS010000080.1:0-11274 GCF_028823565.1 Psychrobacter sp. A3 | reverse complement strand
GCGACTTGCTTTGGTATTTTCAATAGGAGCTAGCTTTATGGACATGATTTTTTTTGACAATATAGACAAGCTTGGCCGTATCGTGTTGACGACCGTCATGGTGTACGTCTTAATCGTACTGGTGACCAAAGTCTCAGGCAAACGCTCCACCTCGCAGCTCAACAACTTCGATTGGGTCGTCACGGTGATGATCGGGTCTCTGGGTGCCAGCACCATCTTGCTCAAGGACATTCCGTTTATCGAAGGGGTTTCCTCGATATTGGTGCTTTATCTGTTGCAGTTTTTGGTCACCAAATACGCCTCGGTATCACCGCAGTTTAGTAACTTTATTTTATCAGAGCCGCGTATCGTCTTTTATCAAGGCCAGTTTTTGCCAGATGCCATGCGGTCTGAGCGCCTGACCCGTCAAGAGATAGAATGTGCGATGCGCTCTCAAGGTATCAACAGCTTTGATGATGTCGAAGCGGTGGTCTTTGAGTCTGACGCCAAGCTGACCATTATCCCCAAACCTACAGATGACACGCACGGCAAAGAAAACACTATCTCGCAAACCATTAAGCCTTTGATGTGAGGGGTTTTGAAGTGACTGATTTTGAGATGACTAATGCAGTAAGCATTCTATTTGATGCGTTGCCACGTCTGTGAGCGGCCAAACAATGGCGTGCCGACATAACCGCGCAGATCAAGACTTTGACCATTGTCACTTAAGGTGATTTTTCCTGAATACACTTTGCCAGACTCAGGATCGACCAGCTTACCGTCGCTCCATTGGTTGTTGCCCTCTGCCTTGAGACCGGTCAAAATCTGCAAGCCTTCCACTGGCTGGTTTTTAAGATTACCAGGACATTTAGTACAGACGGCTTTGGCTTTTTCTTTATTAAGCACCTTAATAATTTTACCTGAAACCTTACCACCTCTTTCGTTTAGCTGAATGATGGCTTTTTTCTCCCCTGTCTTATCATCGATGGTTTGCCACTGTGTACCATCTAGTGAGGCTGCTTGCGCAGATAGGGGCAATAAGGCTCCTGCCATAAGGGTGAGCGTACTGGCTGTAATACGGTTCATAAACGACTCCTTTCGTTAAAAACGGTCTATCTGAATATGTAGTAACTACGAACGAGAACTAAAAACAAATAGAAAGAACAACTGTTTGTCAAACGCTAGTAAAGCACAAAAAAATGCGAGGTAAAAGGCTTGTTTGTTACAATATCTTAAGCGTAGAATTCTTTTGTTACATTCTTTTTTGTTATATTTTTTAATTATCGAAGTGGTACATCATATGAAGGTAAGAATCTTGACCGTGGGCACTAAGATGCCAAAATGGGTACAAACTGGTTTTGATGAGTACTTTAAACGTATTCAGCCCATGCTCAGTACTGAGATTGTCGAGATAGCGGCAGCAAAGCGGGCAAAGAACTCTTCTAAAGCTAACCTCGCTCAGTACCGCGAGCAAGAAGGACAAGCCATATTGGCCGCTCACCAAGCATCCAGCCGCGAGCAGCTATGGGTATTAGATGTCAAAGGGAAGATGCTCTCGACAGAAGGGCTGGCGGAAAAACTGGCAGACTCGATGCAGCAAGGCGATGATATCGCACTGGTCATTGGCGGCGCTGATGGCGTGTCGCCAGAAGTGTTGGCAAAGGCCGATGTCAAATGGTCACTATCGGCGCTGACACTGCCGCATCCACTGGTACGCGTGGTATTGATGGAGCAGCTCTACCGCGCCATGAGCATCAATCACAACCACCCCTATCACCGTGGCAACTAAATACTCACAAGACAGATCAGGCTTTTGGTAGGATAACAGACAGGCAGGATTGAAATATCGCTGCAAGCCCTAATAAACGCTACATGACTCATCCAAAAAACACAGCACTTACTGCTACTGCGCCGAGCGCCGAGCAGCAACCATCAGGCAGCCACACGTCAGCGCCCATTAGTGCCGCTGATGCGTGGCCCGATACTTCTACCCTCTCTAAGCACGCAAAGCTGCCTGCGCTATTTGTCTCGCACGGCGCGCCAAGCCTAGCCACAGAGCAGTCAGCGACGACCAGTGCCTTGGCGCGTATCGGCCAAAACCTGCCTGTGCCGCGTGCCATAATTATTATGTCGGCACATTGGCAATCAGCAAAGCTTGAGATCAGCAGCAATCCTCAGCCAAAGACTTGGCATGATTTTTCTGGGTTTGGCGCTGAGCTGTATGAGATACAATACCCTGCCGCAGGTCATCCGCTGCTTGCCGAGTCGCTTGCGCAGCAGCTCACCGCGCGCGGTATTACCTGCAGACTAAACCCCATGCGCGCATCTGATCATGGTGTCTGGGCGCCGCTCAAACATCTGTATCCAGAGGCCACTATTCCGATCGTACAGATTTCTTTGCCGCAGCATTATGACAGTCTCGCTTGCTATCAGTTAGGGGCGCAGCTGGCGCGTTTGCGTGATGAGCAGATACTGATCATCGGCTCAGGCAATATCACTCATAACTTGCAAGCCCTGCGCTGGCAGGCGGACAGCATCGATCAGAGCGCCAATAGTTTTAAAATATGGCTGCTCAAGCAGCTCAAAACCGACATTCCAAGCGCTCTTGATTGGCAGCGTTATCCCAATTATAAAGACATCCATCCTAGTGATGAGCATCTGTTGCCACTGTTTTTTGCTTTGGGTGCCGGCCAGCGCGTCTCAGTGATACATCAAAGCATGGCGCACCATAGCTTAGGTATGGATATTTATCGCTTCGACTAAGGTGTCTTAGCTGCTGCGTTTTGACGACGTTGTTTTGAATAGCTTGAGCTACCTCTCAAACGCTGACTTCGTAAACAGCCCTGCACGCTCCATCTCACCTGCGATACTAAACAACGTCGCCTCATCATTCATGCGCCCGATCAGCTGCATACCAATCGGCAAGCCTTTTTTGCTCATGCCTACCGGCAGTGACATCGCGGGCAAACCTGTGACATTAGCTAGTAAGGTAAAAGCCATCTTACTCAGCACAGGCTGGCTCAACTTTTCTATCATGCCTGAGCTAAAGGCGTATTTACCCATATCTATGCCTTTATTGAGCAGCTCTGCGCTACGCATCAGCATCTCATCCATACGGCTAGGCGGTAGTACGCCATGCTTGACCGCTGGTGTCGGTACGGTCGGACACAAAATCATATCGTACTCTTCTAGTAATAACCCTGTCTGATATTGACTGTGATGCCAGCCGTGTTTGGCATGCGCCAAGTCTACCGCTGATAATGAACGACCCAAAAGCGCCATATTGTAGGTTTGTGGCTCTAGTTTTTTGATATGCTGCGACCCAAAATCACGCTCGATATTATCGATGGTAAATGCTGTATGGGCGCACACCACAACCATAAAATCATGCCAAAATTGCTCGATATCGATGTTAGGCTCGGCAGGCACCACGCGATGCCCCATGGCCTCTAACTGCTTGGCGGTTTGTTCAAGGACCGCCAGCACTTCCTTGTCCACCACCGTACCTGCAATCAGTGGCTGCTGATGTAGCGCAATGGTCAGCTGCCGCGGTGCGCGCATCGCAGCCTGCAAAAACGACCCCTCTGGCGGCGCAATGATAAAGGGCGCGCCAATCTCAGCGCCACTGGTGGCATCGAGCATCGCGGCACTATCGCGAACGGAGCGGGTAATCACATGATCGGCGACAGCGCCTTCCCAGCCCTCCCCAAATGTCGGGCCCATGGGGTTACGGCCACGGCTAGGCTTTAAGCCAAACGCGCCGCACCACGCCGCAGGAAATCGTATCGAGCACCGCCGCTGCACTACCGCCTGAGGAGCCGCCAGCACTGTAGCTTTTTTTAAAGGGATTATGCGTTGCGCCATGCGCCTTGGGCTCGGTGGTGATGATCAACCCAAACTCAGGGGTATTGGTCTTGCCAAAGGTATTGACGCCAGTGGCTTTCATACGCTTGACGATTTCGCTGTCGTTTTTTGAGACAATATTGACACTACGGCTGCCCATCGTGACAGGCTCTCCCTCAAAGCTAAATGACAAATCTTTGAGCAAGTAAGGCACGCCTGTAAACGCGCCTGCCGGTAGGCCTTGCGCCGCTGCGTGATAGGCACGCTCATCAAAACGATGAATGATGGCATTTAGCTTAGGGTTGAGCTTATTAGCTTGATAGACAGCCGCATCCAGCAGCTCTCTGGCGCTGACCTCTCCGGCATTAACCAATGCCGCTAGCGCTATCGCATCATACTGGGTGTATTCTTTAAACATAACCGAGCTTCCTTGTTCTTAAGTTATTTATCACTTTTAGTATATCGGTTTCATCGCTTCAATAGTAACCACCTTATCGACACTGCTGTGTTTACTCTATACCAGACCATGAATTTATGCTTGACACTAATACCCATCACCGTGCCGCTTTATGCGGACAACTTTGCCAATAATATGACTGTGCTACAAACGCTCATAAAAAAAGCGAGCTACTTACTGTAACTCGCTTTTTGTCACTCAATCAAACTCACTGTTCATCACATCAGCAGCTCACGCTTGCCGCTTTTACCCATCGAGCTGACCAGCCCAGCCTCCTCCATGGAGTCGACAATACGAGCGGCGCGGTTATAGCCGATACTAAATTTACGCTGAATACTAGAGGCTGATACTTTGCGCGTTTCCATGATAAAGGCGACTGCCTCATCGTATAGGTCGTCGTCTTCACCCGACGCATTGCCAGTACTACCGCCGCCAGGGCTAGATAGCTCAAAGTTCCCCGCCATGTTGTCAATATAATCGGGTGCGCCGCGCTCACGCCATGCGTCACAGACACGGTTGACCTCTTCGTCACTGACGTAAGCGCCATGCACACGATCCGGTTCGATCTGTCCTGGCCCTAAAAACAACATATCGCCGTTACCGAGCATGTCCTCTGCACCGCCACTATCCAAGATGGTACGCGAATCGACCTTTGAGTTCACACGAAGGGCGGCTCGCACTGGAATATTGGCTTTGATCAAACCGGTAATGACGTCGACTGACGGACGCTGAGTGGCGAGCATCAAATGAATACCAGCCGCGCGTGACTTTTGTGCCAACCGCGTGATCAGCTCTTCGGCCTGTTTACCGACCTGCATAATCATATCAGCAAACTCATCTGCGACAATCACAATCATCGGTAATGTCTTAAGCTTAGGCGCTTGGCTCATACTGACGCTGTCGTTGGGTCGCCATAGCGGATCGATAATAGGCTTGCCTGCTTTTTCGGCGGCGACGACTTTTTTGTTAAATTCGCCCAGCTTACGTACCTTCAGCAGGCTCATGAGCTGATAGCGGCGCTCCATCTCCGCCACGCACCACGAGAGGCTACTGGCCGCTTCAGTCATGTCAGTGACCACTGGCGTCAGTAGATGCGGGATATCATTGTAGTTGGCAAGCTCAAGCTGCTTTGGGTCAATCAAAATCAGGCGCAGCTCATTGGGGGTATATTTGAGGAGCATGGACAGTAGCATGGAGTTGACCAGTACCGACTTACCAGAGCCTGTGGTGCCGGCGACCAGCATGTGCGGCGCCCTTGCAAGATCGGTGATGATCGGATTGCCACCGATATCTTTACCCATCGCCATGCTAACCTGCGCTTTAGGGTCTTTATATGTTTCCGTATTGAGCAGCTCAATCAGACGCACCATTTCGCGTTTTTTATTGGGTACTTCGATACCGATATAAGGCTTGCCTGGAATCACCTCGACCACACGCAAAGACGCCATCGATAGCGAGCGCGCCAAATCTCGCGAGATACCCGTGACTTTACTGGCTTTGACGCCTGGTGCCAACTCGACTTCAAAGCGGGTCACCACCGGCCCTGGTATGGCATTCACCACGCTTGCTTTGACATTGAACTCCTGCAGCTTAATCTCTAATAACTCAGACAACTGCTCAAGCTCTGCGACGGTATAGCTGGGCTTACGCTCAGGGTCTGGCTTGTCCAAGATAGACATCTCAGGTATCGGCGTAAGGCTATTACGATATGCCGCTGTTTGCATTGAGCGTGACTTTTTACTAAATGCGGCATCATCACTGATGTCTGGCATGGCGGCTGCAGCTGTCTCTGCATCATCATCTGGCATCATATCGGTGATATGATTGCTACTATCTCCCTCTGGTACCGCAAAGCTCACCGCAGGCTTGGTAGAGATTTCTGGTGTCAGCGCCGCCACTGTTGGTGCTTGTTTGGGGTTGTCAGGCGGCGTGTTGGTCGGGGTCATATCCGCGGTGTCTGCGATAGAGGTAGCAACCTCTGAGGTAGGCTCTACAGCAGAGGGTTGCGTGGTAGACGCCGAGCTGAATGAGGGCTCGACAGGCTCTACCTCTGAGCTATGTGATACGTTTGCTTCTCTTACCTCTGCCGCTGGTCTACCAGCTGCCTGACTCTCCATAGATACGGAGCTGGGCGCGGCAGCATCTGACGTCGATTCCTTCTTATATACGACGTCATCGACTGCTGCAGTAGCAGGAGTGAGCGTCTCTGCGTGTTCTGCCAACCATGCCTCAGCCAAGGTATCGACATCGTCAGTGGCCGTATCATCAGTATCGGGAGTCTCTATAGCTGACGTCACAGAGGTCGCCTCATTATCTAGCGTTTCATTACTATTGTCATAAGAGGCGGATACGGTAGATGCAGTCTCAGAGATATCGTCGGTCGTATCTGCCATATAGCTATCGCCATTAACATCGCTATCACCAGCAACAAAGCTACCATCAGTATGGTAGTGCGCCTGCTCGCTGGCCAATAAATCATCCACCGTGCTCGCATCATTCCATGCAAAGCTTGGCTCTACTTTGCGAGTCATCACAGGGGTGGCCGTCGCCGCGGCTGCATCGCTGGCACTGACCGCGCCACTTTTGGCAGCGGCTACGGGGCTTTGCGGCTCGGCGCTCGACTGTGTCGGCATGGCAGGCGGCGCTACGCTGTCAGGCGATGTAGTCGCTTTTGCAGCTTGTGTCGCGGCAGCCACCGAGGCTTTGACACTATCAGCCAGTCCTGATGTGGTCAAAAACTCGGACAACACATTGCCAAATCGGCCACTTTTATCCGCAGACTGTGCGCCATCCGTAGCATCAGCAGTGGGCAGCTCTAATGCTAGCTGCTCATGCTCTGAGGCTGCTGGTGTTTTGAGCGCCTGTTGGTCATCACTATATCCAGCAGCGCTGTACTGCTTGCTCGCTTGGTCATCAACAGCGGCCGCCTCTTTGTTTTTGACCCCTGAGCCTAGCCAAGCCAGCGTGGTGATTTTTTGATAAATGCTCAGCCAGTGAATATTAAACGCAAAGGTTGCAGTGATGGTGACAAACACGGTCAAAAACACCACACTCCCCCACTGCGATAATAGCTGCGCCAAACGAGCTTGAAGCTCAAGGCCGATGATACCGCCCGCCACACCTTCTAGTTCAGTGGCTACAGGATCTGCAACCTGCTGCACCAGCGCGACCAATTGAGCAAACAGCGCACTGGCACTTAATAACAAAAACACATAAGCGACCAAGCGCATCAGCCAAAATGTTGGCTTATTGTCCCACCAAATCAATATGGACTCATAGACCATAAACGCCAGTAGCCACCACGCGCCAAAACCAAAAAACCGATACAGCAAATCTGACAACCATGCACCAGTTTTACCGCCCATATTGTTGATCGTGGTCATATCGCTGCTGATATGCGACCAGCTAGGGTCATTACCCGTATACGTCATCAAAATGACAAACAGATAAACGGTCAGTATTAACCCAAGCAGGGTAAATATTCCTTTTTTTAAATACTCAATTAGCGGTGCTGATATCACGTAAGATCTGCCTTGTTAATAATACTAAATGGTCGCCAACCCATGATTAACGCTAACCATGCTGGCATAAAGTGCTGACATAAACGGTACCGATCAACCTGTACCAAGATACCGAGCGCAGCGGCAATGGCTACTTGTATAAAACAATTATAAGCGCGGTTATCAAAATAGATGACAAGATTACTTAGCCCTTACTGCGCTTGGCATAACTTCTTATAATAACAAATACATAGGGACAGTGGCGACAGTCTTCTTAAGAAAATAAAACAATACACCTTTATCATCACCATTACACCGGATTTGATTAAGACTTGGCCGATTAGCGCCTACCTTTAGCGCCCTAAAATTCAAGGGCTTGATGCTTTGATTGTAATGATACCCATGTTTGCTTTAGCAAACTTGCACTTTTTGCCAACTGCCCTTATGTTATTATCACATAGCAATTAGAAGAAGCATATTTGTAGTCATTTTTGATATTCGTCTTTTATTATATTTATAACTTACATTTTTAATTCGTATATTTAGCAAGGAACAACTCATGGCAACTGACACTACTGCCCCACGTCACGAAAAGCTCATTATTTTAGGCTCAGGCCCTGCCGGTTATGCCGCGGCTGTCTATGCTGCGCGCGCTAACCTAAAGCCTGTCATGATCACGGGTATGGAAGTTGGCGGACAGCTGACCACCACCACAGAAGTTGATAACTGGCCAGGCGATGCGTACGATTTGACTGGGCCTGCGTTGATGGAACGTATGAAGGCACATGCCGAGCGTTTCGGTACCGAGTTGGTCTATGATCATATCAATGATGTCAATCTAAACGAACGTCCGTTTCAATTGACGGGCAACAATGGCAGCTACACGTGTGATGCGCTTATCATCTCAACGGGCGCTTCGGCGCAGTATTTGGGCTTGGAGTCAGAGACCAAATTTAGAGGTCTTGGCGTATCTGCTTGTGCTACTTGTGACGGTTTCTTTTATAAAGACCAAAAAGTCGCGGTCATCGGCGGCGGCAATACCGCGGTCGAAGAAGCCTTATACCTATCAAACATCGCCTCTGAGGTGACCTTGGTGCATCGCCGCGACAGCTTGCGCTCCGAGAAAATCCTGCAAGACAAGCTGTTTGAAAAAGCCAAAAACGGTAATATCAAAATTGAGTGGAACCACCAAGTCAAAGAAGTGGTTGGTGACGACATGGGTGTCAATGGGGTGGTGATCGAATCTACCGTCGATGGTAGCACCAAAACCCTAGATGTCATGGGTATGTTTGTGGCGATTGGTCATAAGCCAAATACCGACTTGTTCAAAGGTCAGCTAGCTATGAAAGACGGCTATCTTATCGTCAATAGCGGCCTAAATGGTAACGCCACCCAGACCAGTGTCGAAGGGGTATTTGCGGCAGGTGATGTCGCCGATCACGTCTATCGTCAAGCCATTACCTCAGCAGGTACCGGCTGTATGGCCGCCCTTGATGCAGAAAAATATCTCGATGCCATCGGTGAGGCAGATGTTTCTGACCATACCTACGCCTCGACGTTGACTGCTGATAAAGAAGCCTAAATGAGTCATCTTTGGCAACAAAACCATAATCCCATCACGCCTGAGACCCTAAAAAGTCTTGGCCGTTATGAGTTTCCCGACCCCGCCACCATCGACCCTGATGGCATCGGCATCGTGGCGCTGGGTGGTGATTTGGCCTCCGAGACGCTCATCTCTGCTTATGCGCAGGGGCTGTTTCCTTGGTTTAATGAAGACGAGCCTATCGCGTGGTGGTGTCCTGAGCCGCGCTGCGTCATGTTGCCGGCTGAGTATATACCCAGTAAGTCATTGCGCCGTCAGGCCAAAAAAGAGCGCTGGCAACTCACTCTCAATCAAGCGTTTGACGAAGTCATCCATGCTTGTAGCTTACCGCGTAGCAATGACCTGCCTGAAGGCGAGCATACTTGGATTCATCAAGAGATGATCGACGCTTATGGCAAGCTACACGCCCAAGGCTTTGCCCATAGTATCGAGGTATGGGACGAAACCAACACACTGATCGGGGGACTTTATGGTCTAAAGCTGGGCGGTATTTATTTTGGAGAATCGATGTTTTACCGTGCTTCAAACGCATCCAAGATGGCGTTTTGGGGTTTAATGCGTTTATGCGAGCAAAGTCAGGTCGCACTGGTCGATTGCCAATTGCCAAACGAGCACCTCATGAGCTTGGGCGCCACCACCTTACCTCGTGCTGACTTTTTGCATCAGTTAGATAGCTTGCTCGTAAGTGATGCTGAGCATTGGCACAGTGACTCCCACCAACCGCTAGCAGTCTCGCTGCTTGATACACCACACCCTTGGCAAAGCAGCAAATAGCGCCCCACTTTTGAGATTATTATGGCACTTGATACCTCATTTTTGTTAATTGGAAAACTGGCTGCCAAAGCCAATACCACCAAAGACACGGTGCGTCACTATGACCAGCTAGGCCTACTCAGATCGCGCAAACGTCAGGCAGGCTCACGGCTATATACTGAGTTTCATCCTGAATGTGTTGAACGTATTGAGCTGATAAAAAGCGCGCAAGCCATCGGTTTTACGCTCACCGAAATCAGAGACAGCCTCAATGATTATTATGATGGCCAATTAGACATCGACCTACAATTACTCCTTACACAGCAAAAACTGGCACAAGTAAAAAAACAACAAGCCAATATCAATGTGATGGTTGAGCTGCTCACCGAGCGCATTGAAGTGCTTGAGCGCATGAGAGCAGACGGTGACTACAAACCCAACGTCGACGTTTGCAAAAGAAAACTCCCCGCAGACCTGTAAGGTTGCACAGCTGCATTGCTAAACAAGCGCATTACATATCATCTACCCATCATTTAAAATCATGAAACCAATCATTTAAAATCACGATAAGTCAGCTGCATGATCAGGGCATCGACAGCTGGCTTCTGGGCTAGCTGGTAATAGTTTTTACGCTGATGGATCACCTCAAAGCCTTGCTGCTTATATAACGCAATCGCAGGCGCGTTGTCTGCTCGCACCTCTAATAGCAGGCTCTCTACTTGTTTATCTCTCAGCGCTAAGTGTAACTGCGCAAAAATTTGCGACGCAAGCCCGCGGCGCTGATAATCAGGATGAGTGCCAATGCGTAAAATTTCTGCTTGTTCAAAGACGCTTTGATATAGGCAGTAACCTTGCATGGCTGCAGCCGACTCTGCTGACTCATAAGCGATCAGCAGATGGACACTGTCTTGCTCAAACAAATCAATCATCGCCTGATACGACCACGCATCCTGCGGCTGGACGATAGACTCGATAGCAGCTACTGCTTGCACCACTTGCCTAAAGTCTTGAGTATCTTTTGACAAAATTTGTATTACAGTCATGCCGCCCCCTTTCCAATAAACCCCCATAACACCTATAAGCGCCCAAAAAAAAGCCACCCTATAAAGGATGGCTTTTCACTACTCAATACTCGGTGT
>NZ_JAPEHS010000007.1:0-58600 GCF_028823565.1 Psychrobacter sp. A3 | reverse complement strand
CCTCTGGGAACGCAGCACGCAAGTAAAATTTATACCAGTAGTGCGTTTAAGTTTATATAACAGTTTCATTTTCAACCGACTATATGTTCTATATAACGATAAGTCTTCTATTTTTGATGTAAGGCTTATGATACCGATTATAGCGCGGTATTTTGCCGGCACTGCTTGCCATATGTATAGCCATCTTTTGCGCGGTTTGATGTCTATTTATTTACTGTAGCTGATTGTCTATCATAGCGCTATTTAATACACAATAGAAAAAGTCAAAATACTGAGCATTGACCCGTCACGATTGAGGCTCTACAGTATGTTCATAATAGGGCACATCCTCACTTATTTGCTTTGGATGAATAGTCTATAATAAATGTACAATGCTATCTGCTGCCGGCTTGCGATATGCAGTCATACCCGTAGCAACCTGTATACCAGTGTACTTTTTTATAGGTCTGATGGTCTTGTTTATAGGTCTGATGGTCTTGAATCATACCTTGCACTCTTATTAACGGCTTATGTGACTTATGAAATTTGCTTTATCGGCTCTCTCTATTGCTATGATGACGGTGACTCTAATGAGTGCATCGATAGCTACCCATGCAAACACAGACAATCGTGTAGACCCCACGGCAGCGCCTAGCCACGCCGGTTTTCAAAATGAGATGCCAGCCGTCGCCGTCACACAAATCGTTGAGGCAGAGGATAGCGCGGCGCGTATTCAGGCAACCGACGACATCCGCATCGCACACAGTGCGATGAGTCATGACAATAAGCGTGCCACAAAGCCCTTAAGTGCGCTTATCGACCCCATCACGCACAAGACAGTGGACAACAGCTATGCGCTGGATGTGTCTAGTTTTTTGAGCCTTGAGCAAGCACAAGATATCTTATTGCAAGTCTCACCCAAGATCGCAGCCAATGATGCAGCCATCGCCGCCAGTGAATACCAAACCGACGCTCTCAAAACCTTAGACAACCCACTGGTGTTTGCGCGTGTTTCAGCCAGTGCCTACCACGTCGATGAGGATATCGATTTGTCTTCACTCAGAAGCGGCATTGTCAATGAGATTAATAACAGCGTCGATGGCATTGTCCCGCCGCCTGTCCCAGATTTGCCAAACTTCGGTGAGCTCGTCGGCGAACGCCTGCCGGACTCTTATGATTTTAAGCGCTCAGGCGAGACGACCAGCGCTGGCCTAGGCGTGGCGTGGCCCATTTATACCGCCGGACGCACCGCAGCTCTAACGGGAGCCTCCCGCGCCCGTACCCAAGAAGCACTCGCAGACAGCATACTGGATAAAAACGCACTATATAACACATTAGTCGAGCGGTATTTTAAAGCGCAGCTTGCCATCATTGCCGCCTATTTGCGCGACGATGCTTATGATACGTTAAAACAGACCGACCATATGGCCGAGCGCTTGTATGAAGAAGGCTTTATCTCTCATGTCGATAGACTAGAGGCACAGTCGGCGCTGGCAGATGCCAAAAGCGAAGCTGTCAAAGCCAACAACGATGCTCGCCTTGCGATGATTGCACTACAAAGACTGCTACGCACTGACTACCGTATCAAGCCCACTACGCCATTGTTTGTCTCCAGCCGCCCGTTGCCTGATGTCAGCTACTTTCAGGACTTGGCGCTCAATAATCACCCAGGGCTACAAAAAGTTGCGGCCAAGCGCGCGCAGGCGCAGCAGCTACATGCCTTGTCCGATACAGGCTACAAGCCGACGGTCATGCTTTATGGCTACGGGCAAGTTGAAAAAGACCCAAGCTGGGTCGCTGGTATCTCTGCCAGCTGGAAACTGTGGGGCGGGCTCGACAAAACCGCATCACTGGCCTCTAGTAGCGCGCAGATTCGTCAAGCCGACTTGTCTGAGATCGAGGTCAGTGACAACTTACTCCTGCTGGTCGAAAAAAACTGGCATGATGTCAATAATGCCCAAGCACGCTATCAAGCCCTGCAGAGTAATGTAGATCTGGCCGCAGAGGTGCTGCGCTTACGCCGTTTGGGATTACAAGAAGGTGTCAATACCACGATAGATGTGGTACAAGCACAAACGCAAGCGCTCAAAGCTCGTACCGAGCAGGCACAAGCAGCACATGACTATGTACAAGCACTGGCCGCCTTGATGCAAAGCTGCGGCACACCGTTGGCATTCAATGCTTACCTCAATGCTGCTGACATTCAATTGCCGACTTTATATACTCAGCAATAAAAAAACACAGCGAAAAACAAATCACAACGACTTAAGTAAGCTACCGTCATTTACTTAACATGGCTGATATAGACACCTAACCTGAACCTTTAGTGTGAATGATTGTTTTATGAAAAATCTGACTGCTACCTCGACCCGCAATTGGCGACAGACGTTACTAGAGACGTGGCGTATTGCCAATACCTCAAACGTCTGGGCACACTGCGCAAGCGTCGGGTATTTTGGTTTTTTGTCGATTTTTCCAGTCATGGCTGTGTTTGTGCTGCTGTACGGCTTGGCGTTTTCGCCCGCCGAGATGCAAGAGCAGATATCACTGCTACGCCCCTTTATCCCTGATACGGTATATGACGTCTTAGATTCGCGCCTAAGCGATCTGGTCTCTAACACCGCCTCTACCCTCACTTTTGGCCTGACTGTCTCAGCCTTAGTTGCTTTATATGCAGGCTCCAAAGGGGTTAAGTCATTAATCGTTCTTATCAATCTGGCCTTTCATATCAGCCAAGAGCGCGGTTTTATTCAAGGCACTATACGCGCCCTTGGTTTGACCTTGGCGGCAGTGGTGGTTTTGATTATAGCCATATCCTCTATCGCGATTATTCCTGTTGCCGCCGCTTATCTGCCCTTCCCGCAAGTCGCCAAGACAGTGGCGCTTTGGAGCAGATGGCCGATACTGGCAGGCATTATATTTTTGTGCTTTTTGGGTTTATACCGATTAGCGCCCAATCGGGACGCAGTCGCGCTAAAAAAACTGGTACCAGGTGCGCTGGTAGCGACCGTCCTTTGGATTGTGCTGTCGATATTGTTTTCGCTGTATGTGCAAAACTTTAATAATTATAGCGCTGAATTTGGCGTGCTTTCGGCTGCTGTGGTCATTATGCTATGGCTGTATTATTCAGCGTTTATCGTCGCCTTTGGTGCTATTTTTAACGCTGAGACGATCGAAAACGCCAAGCCTTATGCGATTCGTGTGTATTAATATCCTCTTTGTTTTCAACTTTGTTGCTTTAGGACTCTCACTGTCATGACTGAATTTCCAAACGAATCAGACGACTCACGCAAACTCCCTGATTCTGATGAATCAGCGCGGCCTCATGATGCACAGACGCCAACGGAGTCTGTAAAAGAGACGCCTGATGACAGCCCAGCACCAGCCGCGGCCGATTATTATCGCGGTACGCCAAAGTCAGACAATGCCGCCATGCGAAAAAAAGCCGTATTGGCTGGCGTGGCACTCATCATCATTGCTGTCATTGCCTACGGCCTATACAAAAGCACCGCGCAAAGTGAGCCACCGCTTGTGACGCTGCAAGGACAGATGCAAATGCAGCAAACATCTATCGCCGCAAAGGTGCCAGGGCGCATCGCTCAAATCTTAGTTACCGAAGGTGATGAGGTCACACCCGGCCAGCAGCTGATTGAAATGGACTCGCCTGAGATCAATGCCAAGATCGCTCAAGCAAGGGCAGGCAAACAAATGGCCCAAAGCCAGTTGGATAAAGCCGAAAACGGCGCGCGCCCGCAAGAGATTGCGCAGGCAAAAGCGGCATGGCAGGCCAACAAAGCCGCCTCTGATTTGGCACAAAACACCTATCAGCGTGTCGACCGCCTTTATAAAGAAGGCTTGATGGCACGGCAAAAACGCGATGAAGCTTATGCGCAGTATCTGGCCACCCAAGACCAGACCGAAGCGGCGCGGCTGCAGTATGACTTGGCACTAGAAGGTGCGCGCAGTGAGGATAAATCAGCGGCCACCGCACAAGTGGCGCAGGTTGATGCCAAGCTTGACGAGGCTTTGGTCGCAAAAGAAGAAGCCAATCTTAAAAGTCCGATTGCTGGTATCGTTGATAATGTCATCGTAAGCGCAGGCGAAGTCGTCGGTCAAGGAGTGCCAATCTTGACGCTGGTCAACACCGACGATCAGTGGGTGGTGCTCAATGTCACCGAGTCGCATCTCAATCAATTTGCCATCGGTCAAGTGTTTACGGGCACCATCCCAGCGCTATCTTCTGCCGGCAAGCCCTACAACAAACAATTTACCGTTTATGCCACCTCGACCCTCTCCGACTTTGCCACGTGGCGACCGACCAATAACGGTGATGGTTTTGATGTGCGCACCTTTGAGGTCAAGGCTCGCCCGACTGTTCCCGATGCCCGTATCCGCTCCGGCATGAGTGTCATCGTACCTATCGACCCAACCACTATGAGCCAAGAGTAAGCCATGCGCCTAACTCAGCTAAGTGAGGCTTTTATACGTAGCGCCGCCTATGAGCGGCGGTTTTTGCACAAAAACCCATGGGACTTGACCATGGTGGTATGGATTCCCTTGCTCACCGTCTTGCTGATTTGGTGGATATTTTCACAGACTCAGATTACCAACCTGCCTATTGGGGTCATTGATCAAGACAATGGCCCAGTGGCCAATACCGCCGTGCGCTATCTTGATGCTAGCCCAACGCTGAGCGTCAAACAGATGTATTATTCAGCCGCAGAGGCAGAAGCGGCTATTTTGCAGCGTGATATCTACGCTGTTGTCATCATCCCTGAAGACTTCTCGCGCAATATCTTATCGAGCAAATCCGCACCGCTTATTTTACAAGTAAATGCTCAGTATGGCACGCACTCAGGTATTATTCAGACTGGTGTGCAGGCAGTCGCAGGTACTCTCTCGGCAGGCGTTGAGATTCAGCGCTTGATCAAACAAGGCATGGCACCATCACAAGCGGCAATCGCCTATTCGCCAATCAGCATACAACGCATCAGTCTGTTTAATGCCGCCACCGACTATCAGCAGTTTTTGGCCTCTACCGTGATACCGGCGCTATTACACATACTGGCCATGGTCATCGGTGCCACGACCATCGGCCGTGAGCTACGAGATAAGCAGCTTGGCCATTGGTATGGTTTTATCGCCTCTGCTCAGGCTTATGACAGTCTTAGTGGCAGCATTAGTGCCAATATTAGTGGCAATGTGAATAACAATGTAGCTGATAACACTGTGCAAAATATAACCGCGCTCAGTCAACCTGCAGCTAAACTGCCAAATAGTACCGCTAAGGACAACACCAATCAAAAACCTGTATCTACGCTGCCGAGCGTGCACATGGGTGTTTTGCTTTTTGGGTTGTTGGGTAAGTACTTTTGGCCGATGCTGGCTTATGGTCTCTGGTCTATCTTGGCGCTGTGGCTGGCCACGCCGCAAGAGTCCGTAGCGAGCAGCGCTGTTTTTGCCACTTATCTTGGCTTACTGCTTTTGATGATGCTATCGTTTTGGCTGGGCGCTATTTTTACTTTAGGCTCTTTTTCATTACGTATGGGTTTGTCTGCTACTGGTTTTATCTCCGCGCCTTCGTATGCCTTTGCTGGCGTGACCTTTCCTTATATTGCCATCACTGACAGTGCCAAGCATTGGTCAGACGCCTTGCCACTTACCCATTATCTTAAGCTACATATCGCGCAGATGCAGATGCAAGCGCCTGTCGCCATCTCCCTGCCGATACTCTACGGCCTTGCCATCGCCACTGTCGTCGCCATGATGCTGACTGCCCTACTCACCAGACGCGCACTGGCACATCCTGAACGCTGGGGAGCACGCTAATGCCGCCATTATCAACAGACCATAAAGCTAAAGGCACCCAGCCGCAGCCGCCAGTGCAAGGCTTTTTTGCAAGCTTTTTTCAGACCCTAAAAGACGTCTTTAAGGATAAAGGCATTGTATTGATGCTGATTATTGCCCCCATTATCTATGGCTTTTTTTATCCGTGGCCGTACTCATCGGAGGTCGTCAATCATGTGCCAGTCGGTATCGTTGATAAAGACAACAGCGATTTATCACGCACCATCGTTCGTTATGCTAGCGCCAGCCCGCAGCTCGACACCAGACGGTTTTTAGACGAACAAAGCGCTAAGGAAGCCATTTGGGCAGATGAGATTGCAGGCTATATGGTGATCCCAAGTGGGCTTGAGCAAAACGTGCTGTCTGGTAAAGCAGCTAGTGTCAGTGTTCTTGGTAATGGCGGTTATTTTTTGCTCAACAAAAACGTGCAGATGGGATTTTTAAAAGCGGTTAGCACGGTCTCCGCTGGAGTCAAAATTAAAAAGAGTGTCGCGCAAGGTGCCTATGCCCCGACAGCCGCACAAAACGCACAGGCCGTACCGCTACAGATTGTCCCGCTATACAACCAGACAGAAGGCTATGGCGCTTATGTGGTGCCCGCCGTTTCTATTATCATCTTGCAGCAAACACTACTTATGGCCACTGCCATGCTCATTGGTACTTGGTATGAGCAGCGGCGGCATCAGACCAGCATCAGCGGCTGGCTTGGGCGTATCACAGCGCTTAGTACACTGAGCTTTTTGATCGGCTGCTTTTATTATGGCTGGGCGTTTGAGCTACATCACTACCCACGCGGGCAAAATATGCTCGGCAGCCTGCTGTTTCTTTTACTGTTTTGTCCGGCGGTGGCGACACTTGGCTGCCTACTTGGGCTTTGGTTTCGCCAGCGTGAGCGCAGCATGCAGATTTTGATTTTTAGCTCATTGCCGATGTTTTTTGTCAGCGGCTACCCATGGCCTGCCGACCAGCTGCCTACTTTCTTACAAATAGTGCGCTGGTTTATTCCGACCACGCCCGCCATCAATACCTCAGTCCAGCTAAACCAAATGGGTGCAAGTATCTCTCAGGTCGCGACTGGGTTTTATGCACTAGCGGCCTTATGGGCGCTGTATTTTGCGCTACTTGTGTGGCTTCGCTGGTATAATTCGCCAAAGCGTAGGCAAGCCTCGTAGCGGCTTGGCTCGTTTAAAAGCTTTCTAGGGCGTGTCCTCAATTCAATCGATAGCCATCTAAATGGGCTAAAATGCCATAAAAAAAGCGCCTACTAATCATAAGCAGGCGCTTTTTTATTTGACTGAACGTCGCGCGTCATTGTTAAAAAACGCGGTTTAGTCCATTTAATGCAGCCACGCGATACGCTTCAGCCATCGTTGGATAGTTAAAGGTGGTATTTACAAAGTACTCAAGGGTGTTGTTGCTCTTGCACTTCATCACCGCTTGACCGATATGGATAATCTCTGAGGCGTGATTGCCGTAGCAATGAATACCCAAAATCTCCAGCGTGTCACGGTGGAATAATATCTTTAATACACCAGAGCGCTCGCCGATGATCTGTGCCCGCGCCAGATGTTTAAAGAATGCTTGACCTACTTCATAAGGGACTTTTTCGTCCGTCAGCTCTTGCTCTGTCTTACCGATACTAGAGATTTCAGGAATGGTATAGATACCAGTCGGTACACTTGATACAGGCTCTGCATCACTGTCACCGACCATAAAAGCCGCCGCACAGCGCCCTTGGTCATAAGCGGCCGACGCCAGAGACGGCCAGCCAATCACATCGCCGGCTGCATAGATATTGTCGATTTCGGTACAGTAAGTATCATCGACTTTTAGCTGGCCTCGGCTATTGGCTTCAAGACCGATGGCCTCTAGGTTTAGGCCTTCTGTGTTGCCTGAACGGCCATTGGACCACAAGATCACGTCTGACTTGATGCGTTTGCCACTCTTTAGGTGCAAGACCACATAATCGTCATGGGTTTCTAAATAATCAATCTCTTCATTACTACGGATCAGAACACCAAACTGCCTAAAGTCATGGGCAATCGCATCGCTAATTTCACTATCTAAATAGCTCAGTAGCTGGTTTTGGTTATTGATTAAGTCAACTTTATAGCCAAGGCCGGTAAAGATAGAAGCATACTCACAGCCGATAACCCCTGCGCCATAGATGATGATTTTTTTGACGACATAGTCCATCTGCAAGATTTTGTCAGAGTCAAATACCCGTGGATGGTTAAAGTCAAGAATATCTGGGCGATAAGGGCGGCTACCGACGGTGATGATGGCTTTGTTAAACGTGACAGTCTCAAAGATATTGTCATCAGTTTCGACGCGCAGAGTATGGGCATCGACGAAGCTTGCCCAGCCATTAATCACTTCGATACGATTTCGCTCATAAAAACGCGTGTGGGTGTTGACTTGCCGGCGAATCACTTGACGCGCTTTGGCCAGCACTTCATTGAGCGGGACTTGCTTGTATTCCATCGCTTTGGTAAACATGGGATCACGGCGAAAGTTGATCAAGTTAAACACCGATTGACGCAGCGCTTTACTCGGTATGGTGCCGACGTGCGTTGAATTACCACCGACCTGCTCACGCGGATCAATCACCGCCACCTTTTTGCCCGCTTTGGTCAGCTTCATGGCCGCCGCTTCACCAGCAGGACCCGCCCCTAAGACTACTACATCATACTCATACTGATGCTTATCGCCCTTTAGACGACGCGAGTCTTTGGTAAAGCCAGTTTTGATATCGATACGAGTATCATCGAGCGGATTGACCAAGTCAGGATGATGCATGATGTCTTCGGTGACTTGCTCGTGGGTTTGCTCGATTTTCTCTCTTCTACCTTTACCCTTGGTGTGCTCAGGGTTTGGTATAGGCGCGCTTTGTTTGTTAGATACTTCGGTATGGGTATCTTCACCAACATCGTTGGTCGCATCGCTTGGTTTTTTACTTCCCATTATGTCCTCTTTATATATCAATGTATGTATCGTATCGCCCATGAAACAGCGTCATAGATCTTCTCATTATCATAGCTTTAATCATAGCTCTAAGGGGTGCCTACCATACGTTGAGATAGGATATTTTGCAACGTCCAGTGACCTGTTAGACGTTGTTGCCCCTCGTCGATCTGTGGCCGTACACTAATGACGTATTCGGTGCCAAGGCTTGGCGCAAAGTCATCAATCCAGTCATAAGGTATCTGAAACACACTGCCATCTTTGCTAGATTTGGCCAGCAAGCATTGCATCGGTAGCGCTGAGGCGCAGGCGACACGATTGGGCATAATGGTGAGCGTTTGAGCGTCACCAAGCACAATACTCGGAATATAACGCGGCTCAGGCACAGGCTCACGAGCAAATGGCGACGTCTGGCAGGCACTCAATAGCGTCGCGGCGCTAATAACGCTTGCTAATAATAAAGGTGTTTTTTTGGCTTGATAAAGTGAACGCATAATCTTCTCTATATAAAATGACCGTTTGATAAAGATAGTGTGATAAATATGGAGGTATAAAATGTGAGCGCTCAGCATTCTAACCGATGCGGCGTTTTAGCCCCGTCATCTGCAAGATACGCGTGGCAATCTCTTCTACCGACATCTCAGAGACATCGAGGCTTGGGATGCCATGAGTGATATAAATACCTTGTATGGCGCGCTGCTCTTGCTGACACTGCTGATAGCTCGAATAACGGCTGCCCGCGCGGCGCTCTTGGCGAATCTTGACCAAGCGATCGGTATCAATCAGTAAACCAAACAGCTTGTCTTTGTGTTCGCGCAGGGGTTTTGGTAATTGATTGTCATACAGATCATCTTCGGTCAATGGATAATTGGCGGCGCGAATACCGAATTGTAACGCAAGATATAGTGACGTCGGTGTTTTGCCCGAACGTGATACCCCTACCAAGATAATATCGGCAGCATTATAATGGCGGGTGCGCGCCCCATCATCGTTATCTAAGGCAAAATGTACCGCGTCGATACGCTCTTTATACGTCTCGGAGTCGACATCATCATGAGCATGACCTGAATGGCCGTCTGGCTCTACCCCAGTCTCTTCTGCGACGCGGCCGATCAGCCCCTCATACATATCCAAGTTACAGCTTTGCGCTGAGTTGATTGTTTCGCGAATCTCGGGGCTCACGATGGTATCAAACACCAATGGCAGCAAACCATCACGCTGATAAGCCATATTGATTTGCTCAACCGCATCCTCAGCACGCTCTAGGCTATCGACATAAGGCAACACTCTGGTCTCAAAAGGAACCGAGGAAAACTGACTTAAGATCGCACGGCCCAGCGTCTCCGCCGTAATCGCCGTACCATCTGAGATAAAAAACGCGGTTCTGATGGCCTGAGAGCTGTCCAAGTTTAGCGCGTGGCGGTTTTGAATGGTGGGCTTGACTTGTTCAGCTGGATTGCTTGAGTACATGCGTGGATACCTCGGTTGAAAACTCATCGATTGAAAACTCAATAGGAGTCTTCATCTAGTTTTTGTCTATTATATGGCGTTATCTGATATGTTGTCTGATATATAGCATCTGGGTCTTTATTATACATATCGTGCACGGCTGAGCGCCCTGTTTTTCTGCTTTATATTATACGCATAATAGAAGTCTAATAGAAATCAATGTTACAGGCGTACACTTATCACCAACATCCATGCCGGCACAAAGGCTGTGCGCGGCAAAGGCGATCAAATAGCCGTACCATATCTCCTAAAAACCAGCCATGTTATGTGGTTTTTGAGGCGACGGGCTTTATAAAACATCCATCGATGGCTTTAGTGGTTATCACTGCTGGTAGTTTTGGTAAAATCAGTTGAAACGGTGGGCGCTTGGAGATATCAACAAACGGATTTTTTTCTTAACTTTTTTGGACACAGATAGCCCTTTATAATTGCTGTTTTTATAGCGTCATCATAAATTATGTAGCAAATCCGACAATTTGTATCTTTTTCACAAGTTTTTTGGGTCAACCCCTCGAAATTCTGCAAATATAGCGGTATAATTCACCGTTATAATCTTTACTAAATAACCTTATTTTCTGGAGTTATCATGGCAGCGCAATCTACAGCACTTGTAATCAATCTAGATCAGTTAGGAAAAGACGACATCGATATGGTCGGTGGTAAAAACGCCTCACTCGGCGAGATGATCAGCCACCTATCTGATTTAGGCGTTAGTGTTCCAGGCGGTTTTGCGACGACTTCCAATGCGTTCAATCGTTTTTTGACCGAAACAGGCTTGCTCGATAAGATCAACAACGAGCTAAAAGCCTTAGACGTCAACGATGTCAACAAACTTGCTGCCACTGGTAAAAAAATCCGTACTTGGATCATTGAGCAAGCGCTGCCAAGCGACCTTGAGCAAGAAGTACGTCAAGCGTTCGAAACCATGAGCGGCGGCGAAGACATCGCGGTTGCGGTACGCTCTTCTGCGACTGCCGAAGATTTGCCAGATGCGTCATTTGCTGGTCAACAAGAGACTTTCTTGAACATTCGCGGTATTGATAACGTCCTAATCGCTATTAAAGAAGTATTTGCCTCTTTGTATAACGACCGTGCTATCTCTTATCGCGTGCACAAAGGTTTTGAGCACGAAGGCGTGGCACTATCGGCTGCTGTACAGCGTATGGTACGCTCAGAAACAGGCGCCGCGGGCGTGATGTTTACCCTTGATACCGAAAGTGGCTTTGATCAAGTGGTCTTTATCACCTCAAGTTATGGCCTAGGTGAAATGGTCGTACAGGGCGCGGTGAACCCAGACGAATTCTATATCTCTAAAAAATTACTTGCCAATGGCAAGCCTGCCGTTATTCGCCGTAACCTCGGTAGCAAGCATAAGAAAATGGTGTATGGCGATGAAGGCAGCACGTCAAAATCAGTGAAAACCGTTGATGTTGAAAAACAAGATCGCATGCAGTTCTCACTTACCACAGAAGAGCTAACCTCACTTGCCAAGCAAGCGGTCACCATTGAGCAGCATTATGGCCAAGCGATGGATATCGAGTGGGCAAAAGACGGTGACAGCGGTGAAATCTTCATCGTACAGGCTCGCCCTGAGACCGTTAAAAGCCGCCAAGACAGCAATGTCATGGAGCGTTATGTCATCGATACCACTGATGCCAAAGTATTGTGCGAAGGTCGTTCAATCGGTCAGCGTATCGGCTCAGGTAAAGTACGTATCGTCACCAACCTAAACGAGATGGACAAAGTAGAAGAAGGCGACATATTAGTCTCTGATATGACGGATCCAGATTGGGAACCGGTCATGAAACGCGCCTCTGCGATCATCACCAACCGCGGTGGCCGTACCTGTCACGCGGCTATCATTGCTCGTGAGCTAGGTGTACCAGCGATTGTTGGTTGCGGTAACGCCACTGAGCTATTGGTCGACGGTCAAGACGTCACCGCCTCTTGTGCCGAAGGCGACACAGGCTTTATCTACGAAGGTCAGATCGACTTTGAAGTACAAACCAACTCTGTCGAGACCATGCCAGAGCTAGCATTTAAAGTAATGATGAACGTCGGCAACCCAGACCGCGCCTTCTCATTTACCCAAATGCCAAATGAAGGTATCGGCCTTGCCCGTCTTGAGTTTATCATCAACCGTATGATTGGTGTGCATCCAAAAGCGCTACTAAACATGAATAGCTTGCCACGCGAAATCTCACAAGCCATTCATGAGCGTATCGCAGGCTATGCTTCACCTGTCGATTTTTATGTTGATAAATTGGTCGAAGGCATCTCAACCCTAGCGGTTGCCTTTATGGACCAGCCTGTCATCGTTCGTATGTCTGACTTTAAATCAAACGAATATGCCAACCTATTGGGTGGTAAGCTATACGAGCCATCAGAAGAAAACCCAATGCTAGGCTTCCGCGGTGCCAGCCGTTATGTGTCTGACAACTTCCGCGACTGCTTTGAGCTTGAGTGTAAAGCACTAAAACGTGTCCGCGACGAGATGGGCTTGACCAACGTTGAGATCATGATTCCATTCGTTCGTACCACTGACGAAGCACGTCAAGTCATCGAACTGCTTGAGAAAAATGGCCTAAAACGCGGCGAGAATGGTCTACGCGTCATCATGATGTGTGAGCTACCGACCAACGCTCTATTGGCAGAAGAATTCCTTGAGCATTTCGATGGTTTCTCAATCGGCTCTAATGACTTGACTCAGCTAACGCTCGGTCTTGACCGTGACTCAGGTATCGTCTCTCATTTATTTGATGAGCGCGACTCTGCGGTTAAGAAATTGTTGACCATGGCTATCGAAGCTTGCCGTAAGCAAAACAAGTACGTCGGCATCTGTGGTCAAGGTCCATCTGACCATCCAGATCTAGCATTCTGGCTCATGGAACAAGGCATCAGCTCTGTGTCATTGAACCCTGACTCAGTGCTAGACACTTGGTTCTTCTTAGCTGGTGAAGACAAAAAATAAGCCGTTACATTAAGTCACGACGGTGATTGACACAGTCATTACAAGTACTACTTTTAGGGTCTATTTGATTTTTTCAAATAGACCCTAATATAATGTGAGATAAGTAGTGGCTTAAAAACAGTGACTTAATATTTGACTAACTATGCAGGCAATTATGCAAATTTTTCTTGCTCGAAATAACGTACAAGCTGGTCCATACAATTTGGAGCAGCTCAATATCATGTTGGCATCTGGCGAAGTGGTGCTAGATGACCTGATGTGGCATGAAGGCTTGGAACAATGGCAACGTGTCGGCACCTTAACCAATAACCAAACGGTCTATACACCCGCTCCGGTTAATGGCGCTGAGGTCAATGACTCTATCATTAACAACGTCACTATCTTTCCAGAAGACAATGCCTCAGGTAAGCAAACCGACAAGCCTGTGTCTTTAGATAGACTGTACGGCAAGCCTGAGCGTAAAGATACGGCGAATAATACCAAGGTCGACATGACGACCAATCGTCACTACACCCCGCATCATAACGTCTCATTAAACAAAACCCAGCTGAATAAAGCTGCCACCAACCAAGATAAAGTCGTTGGCGACGTCGTACTAGCGCCAATTATGTCACGGGTCTTAGCGACTGCCATCAATGGACTGCTATATCTGCTGGCGATATTTCCGCTGGTGATGGCACTGACCAAAATGGATGTCGACTATAGTAAGTTTCAAAACATCCAAGATATGGACGCCGCGTACCAGTACTCTATGACATTGATGGAGAGCCTACCTAGTAGCACATTGATGATGTCGCAAATCATGGTGTTTGGCCTATTTGCGCTGCAACTGGTATTTATCGCATTACGCGGGCAGTCACTGGGTAAGCTAATCACTGGTATTCGTGTGGTCGATCAAACCACTCATCGCCTGCCCTCATTTACCAAGCTCATCGGTATGCGTACATTACTGCTGTTTATTATTTATAATTTGCTATTTTCGTTTACCAGCTTTTTAGGATTTGTCGTTGTCGCTGTTCATTATTATATGGCCTCCAAAAGCCCTGAAAACATCGGTTGGCATGACAAACTGGCTAAGACGTTGGTGGTCAAAGCCGACAGCAGTCAGCTGACAAAAGAGCCAACTCTGAAATAATCAACAGATAAATAACAAGCTCGATCTCTAAATTTATCCTTAAATACCTCTTTAAATACTGAAAAGCAGCGTATGATCGTGGCTTTTTTAGTATTACCGGCAATGCGTGAGTGATTAACCTTTGTATTAGCCACTCACTACTGTTATAATACGGCGCTTTATAAACTAAGCTTATCTCCAAGATTTTATAAGAACTATTTTTATAAATAGGATTTTATAAAACTGGGCGTTGGGTTTACCTTATAAATCTCCTTGCTATTGACATAGGGTCAATAGCTACTAATCCGTAAGGAGTCATAATGCGACATTACGAACTGGTGTTACTTGTACACCCAGACCAAAGCGACCAAGTGGTCGGCATGGTTGAACGCTATATCAAGTTGGTTCAAGACAACGGTGGTGCTATCCATCGCCTTGAAGATTGGGGCCGCCGTCAATTGGCTTATCCAATCAACAAGATTCACAAAGCTCACTACGTTCTTTTCAACATCGAAACTGACGGTGATACTTTAGCTGAACTTGAAGAATTATTCCGCTATAACGACGCGATCATTCGTAGTCTAGTTATGCGCCGTGACGAAGCTGTCACTGAAGAGTCGCAGTTAGCCAAGAATGCCGATGAAAAACGCGCACGCAAAGCAACTACTCGTCGTCCAGACAATCGTGAAAACGACGACAACGACAACAGTGAAGACTAATTAAAGGAGAATACTCATGGCACGTTTCTATCGCCGTCGCAAATTCTGCCGTTTCACTGCTGAAGGCATCACTCACATCGACTATAAAGATGTTGAATTGCTAAAACAGTACATCAGTGATAATGGTAAAATCGTACCAAGCCGTATTACCGGTACGTCTACTAAGTATCAGCGTCAACTAGCCACTGCTATCAAGCAAGCTCGTTACCTTTCACTACTTCCGTATACTGACAACCATCAGTAATTTAACCGTTAACTAGGAATGACTCATGCAAATTATTTTGTTACAGCGTATCGTCAACCTTGGTAAACTCGGTGAAACTGTCGATGTAAAACCAGGTTACGGTCGTAACTTTCTTATCCCTCAGGGCAAAGCGCTACCTGCGACCAAAGCTAACATTGAAAAGTTCGAAGCACGTCGTGCTGAGCTTGAAGCTGAAGAAGCAAAAGAAATCGCTACTGCTCAAGAGCGTGCTGACGCATTAACTGACGTTAATGTCATCATGCGTGCTAAATCAGGTGACGAAGGCAAGCTATTTGGCTCTATCGGTACTCGCGATATCGCTGAAGCATTGACTAACTCAGGTCTAGAAGTAGACCGTGCTGAAATCAAGCTACCTGAAGGCACTCTACGTCAAGTGGGCGAATACAATGTTGATATTCAGCTACACCATGACGTGACTGCTAGCATCTTGGTTACTATCTTATCTGAAGATGGCGACAATGAAGACGCAGCTGACGATGTAGAAGACGACAACGAAGATTACTCAGAAGAGTAAGCCTTTGTAGCAGTATAAAAAAGCCAGTGACATCATGTCGCTGGCTTTTTTTATTCGTGATCGCTGCTAATCTCGCTTAACTTATTTGTTGCGACCAGATGATATACTCTAGCAACTATCTGCAATAAACCCTTAAATATCTTATACTTAATGATAAGATAACCTCTATAAAACCCTCTATATATTTAATTATCTGACTGTTATGCTATAACACTCTCATTTGTTAATAGGGTATGACGAATAGTATGCCAAATAACGATATGTTGAACGATAAAACATTAGACAGTCGCGTGATAAATACCAATGATAAATTGTTATGTATCCAAGGTAATAAGTTTTATGCAGAAGGTGAGATTTATACTGTCGGTAGAATTGTAAATAATAAGTATTTTCAACTGCTAACTGGCAGTAATGACGATCACTGGTATGCCACACTAGATGAAAAAGGTATTTATGTCAGCTTCGATTCTATGACGCCTGATAATAACAAAGCATGGTTTGATAAGATTGCTTAAATGATGCAAAAGCCCTTGTCCATCGCTGCAGAAGATAAAATAAACTGGTCATTACACATGGCCAGTTTTTTGCTATGAGCCTTTTTATTAGAGCATGTCATTAGGGTATATTTTCAATTGTATTATCATGGAAGCTGGCATTGAAAACACATTCAAAAAAGAATCTGCGTAGGCACAGCAAGCAAGGAAAATTTATACCAGTAGCGCGTCATAATACTTGTACTCTTTTCATTTAGGACTGACTATATACTTCAGACAAAAGGTATAGAAGCAGCCAGCCCCGCATATATGGCGATTTCACTTACCTGCTGAGTCGCCCCTAGCCCATCGCCCGTATAGCCATCTAAATGCCTACGTAATAAGCGGCGCATATAGTCTGTCGCCAGCAGCGCCAATATCAGCGCTACTATCCATTGGCTCAGACCAATCTGCTGCACAGTGCTCGGAAACAAGTAAACAACGAGCGCGCCTGCCACCAATAGCCAACCACTACTAAACAGCGCTTGGTATAAGAGCATGGTTTTGTCGTTCTTGTAAAACGACCCATAATAGAGATGTTAATGGAACAAAAAACATTCTCGCGGTCGGGCTTGGCCGTCTTTAGTAGCAACCCCCTCCATTTAGGGAGGAGAGGAAATCAAAATGGATATTCAACACAGGTCAGCTGTTATATCACTGATGAGCCATGCTATCATTTGGGTTTATGTCCCATTATCAAGGAAGATAAATGTACAACACCCATAAGCCTACGCCTGAGACCAATGAGCCGTTCGTTATCAGAGAAAACCATAAAGAGGCAAACGGCGTCGTCACGCTTACTCTCAATCGCCCCAAACAATTCAATGCGCTATCAAGCGATATGCTCACCGCCATGCAGACAGAGCTGGACAATATCGCCCAAGACAGCAATATCCGTGTGGTCGTCATCGCGGCGGCTGGCAAGGCATTTTGTGCAGGTCACAATCTAAAAGAGATGCGCGCCCACTCGGATGAAGCATTTCACAGCGCTTTATTTAAACAATGCAGCCAAATGATGCTGACCATCAACCAGATGCCGCAAGTCGTGATTGCCAAGGTACAGGGCATCGCCACTGCCGCAGGCTGTCAGCTGGTCGCCGCTTGCGATCTCGCCGTGGCGGCTGATGAAGCCAAGTTTGCCACCTCTGGCATCAACGTCGGGCTGTTTTGCTCGACGCCGGCTGTCGCTGTCAGTCGCAACCTCTCTCGCAAGCAAGCGTTTGAGATGCTCATCACCGGTGAATTTATCGATACCCGTACCGCCTTGCAGCAAGGGCTTATTAACCGTGTCGCGCCAGCAGATCAGTTGGCGGCCAGCCTACACTCTTTAATCGATAGCATCACTGCCAAATCCTCTGTCGCGCTCAAAACTGGCAAGGATATGTTTTATCAGCAGTTAGAGATGGACTTGGCAGACGCCTATGACTATGCAGGCAAAGTGATGAGCTGCAATATGATGGCAGATGACGTGCGTGAGGGCATTGATGCGTTTATCGAAAAGCGCGATGCTGTATGGACGGGACGATAAGACTCACGCGCCAGTGTGACTGGTCACCATAGTGTGATTAAAAATCATGACTAAACATGTGATTAAAAATCAACCTTGCCGCGTAACGCTTTTATTTTGCCGCGCTGCGTCTTTTGATCGATCCTTTTACGCTTAGCACTTTTACTGGGTTTGGTCGGTTTACGTGCCGGCAGCGTTTTCGTGGATTGCAAAATAAAGGCTTTGAGGCGCTCAAGCGCATCTATCTTATTACGCTCCTGCGTACGGTACTGCTGCGCTTTTAATACAAAGATACCATCTTTGGTGACACGACTGTCTTTACTATTTAATAAACGCTGTTTGTGCTCCTCGCTTAAGCTTGAGGCATTGATATCAAAGCGTAGGTGAATGGCCGAGGCGACTTTATTGACGTTTTGTCCGCCTGCCCCTTGCGCACGAATGGCATGCATCTCCACGTCGCTATCGCTCAGACGCATGGTATGGCTGATAAAAATCATAAGACTCTTTTTTGTTGTATATGGTTTTTATGATATGGGGCTTAAATTGGCATTTATAAACCGCAGTAGAGTAATGACAAAAAAGCTAACAGCAAGAAGCCAAAGGACAATACTAATAAAAAATACCAATGAAAAAGGACACGATATCGCTATCATGTCCTTTTTGTTTGGCTCTGAATGCATACTCATAGCAGCGCTGCGCTCGTAGTAACGCTAAGTTACTCTGCGGCAGTGGCAATCATCTCGACGAGTAGCTCAGGACGCGCCAGTGCAGACTCGCCGCAAGCACGCGCTGGTGGCTGTATGCCTTCAAACCACTTATCCCATACTTCATTCATCGCAGCAAAGTCTGCCATGTCTTTAATCCAAACGGTCACTGAGAGTAGCTTTGATTTATCGCTACCAACCTCTTCGAGCAATGCTTGGATTTTTTCTAGGCAAGTGAGGGTTTGGGCTTTGATGTCGTCTTCTGCGTTACCCACCTGACCGCACAGATAAACGGTCTGGTTGTGTACCACGATTTTACTCATACGCTGATTGCTGTGTAGCTTTTTCATCGTATTTTATCCTTAATATCTAACGAAAGTTAAGTTGCGTTTGTCCGGTAAGCAGCTCTAACGCCTAGCTAGAAAAACGCTGAGCGCTAAATGGGGTGATATCGACCAATAGCGGCTTATCATGAATCATCTCTTCTACGATGCGTCCTGTCATCGGCCCCAAAGTAAAGCCTTGATGGCTGTGACCAAAGGCAAACCAGAGCTTGTCATGCTTAGGTGCAGGACCAATGACCGGCTTCATATCTGGCATACAAGGGCGCGAGCCTGCCCACGCTTCGCTCTCGACAGCGTCATCTAGCGGTAGAATTTTGCGCGCGAATTTTAAGACGGTCTGTAATTGACCAAAGTTTTTTGGCGCGTTCATGGTGGTCATCTCAGCACCGGTGGTGATGCGAATACCTTGCTGCATCGGTCCCATGACAAAGCCTTTGTCCATATCAAACATACTGTGATGGATGGTGTTTTTGTCCGTCACTTTAAAGTGCTGATGGTAGCCGCGCATCGGGAACAACGGCAGGTTATAACCCAGTGGTTTGATCAAGTCGTTTGACCAAGGGCCGGCAGCGATGACCAGCTTATCACTATAGTAGGTCTCTTTATCCGTGATGATTTTCCAGCCTTCACCTTCTTTGACGATTTCTTTTACGTCACTTTCTTTGATCGTCCCTTGCATCTCTTCGAAGTTTTTGGCGTAAGCTTTGACCAAGGCGCTTGGGTTTGAAACTTGCCACGAGTTGAGCCAATGAATCGCGCCCACAAACCCATCAAAATTGGCACTCGGCTCCATCGCTTTCAACTCTGCAAGACTCAGTACGTTGTGCTCGACGCCCTGCTCACGAGCTGCAATAGCTGATTCAATCGCCTCTTTAAAGGTGTCTTCAGAGCGATGCAGCTGCAACCATCCATCACGCGTGATCAGTTCATCGGCACCAGATGCCGAAATCATGGTTTGATGCTCACTGGTACAATGCGCAATCAGCGTCTGCCACTCAGCTTCGATTTTTTTAACCGTGGCTGGCGCCGAGTACTTCCAGTATTGCAGCAAGGCTTGATGATAACGCAAGAGAGCCGGTATCCGATAACGGATATCGGTACCTTGGTTGGGCAGTACGCGAATCATCTCTGTCAGCTGACGCGGGAAAGGGTGAGTGTGGATTGCTTCACGCTGGATCAAGCCAGCATTTCCATAAGAGGTCTCTGACCCTGGGAGTTTTTTATCTAGTAACAGTACTTGCGAATTATTTTTTTGTAGATGCCACGCAATTGAGGTGCCAACCATGCCAGCACCGATAACAATAACCTCATAGCGCATAGAGTATCCTTTCCTAACAGGTAGTAGAGTCTTGCATATTAGGGGGTGATAATAACGCGAACCTGATAATTAATAAACCCATATTTAACGGATTTTTTCGTCGAAAAATACTTTTGGTTATACGTTTTTAATAAAGGTATTTTCTTCAGGAATAACAAGCCATTTTATTAAAAATAAAGCCCGCAAGTACCCCACTCGCCTGATATTGCGGCGCACCCACGCGAAAATCACACGTGGCGATAGCTCATAAGGGCGCCCATAACGAGGCCATCGTCATATGTGTATTTTGATGTGAGTACTGAGACCAGTTTTGCGACAGATATTTGAGTCCAAATACACCGCAACAACCTCACCCTTATCCTCGGAAAATTTGCTACAATATGCCCAATTTTGGCTGGCGCTTTCATCGAGCATCGGCCGACCTTATTTTATAATACTATCGAGAGAGCATTATGGGTTTTAATTGCGGCATCGTCGGCCTACCAAACGTGGGCAAATCCACCTTATTTAATGCGTTGACCAAAGCGGGCATCGCGGCTGAAAACTTTCCGTTTTGTACCAAAGACCCCAATACTGGCATCGTCCCTGTGCCAGATCCTCGTCTCAAAAAACTGGCCGATATCGTCAATCCTGAGCGCGTGCTACCCACGACCATGGAGTTTGTCGATATCGCAGGTTTGGTCGCAGGAGCCTCAAAAGGCGAAGGCATGGGCAACCAGTTTTTGGCCAATATCCGTGAGACCGACGCGATTGCACATGTGGTACGCTGTTTTGACGATGACAACGTCGTCCACGTCGACGGCCGCGTCAGCCCTATTGATGACATCGAAACCATCAATACAGAGCTGGCGCTCGCAGACTTAGAAGCAGTCGAGCGCGCTATTCAAAACCAAAGCAAAAAAGCCAAAGGCGGTGATAAAGACGCGCAGGCCATGCTTGAGGTGTTTAAGAAAATCGAACCTTTATTGGCTGAAGGCAAAGCAGCACGCGCAGCAGGTCTGGATAAAGATGAGCAAAAACTGATCCGCAGCTATGGTCTGATCACTTTGAAACCGACCATGTATATCGCCAACGTAAGCGAGGATGGTTTTGAAAACAACCCTTATCTTGATGCGGTGCGCAACTATGCCACAGGCGAAGACTCTATCGTTATCGCTTTGTGCAACCAAATCGAATCTGAAATCGCGCAGCTCGACGAAGACGACAAAAAAGACTTTTTAGAAGACATGGGCATGGAAGAAGCCGGTCTTGATCAAGTGATTCGTGCAGGTTACGACTTACTTGATATGCAGACCTACTTTACTGCTGGGGTCAAAGAAGTGCGCGCATGGACGGTCGCTGTCGGCGCTACTGCACCGCAAGCAGCTGGCGTTATTCATACCGATTTTGAGCGCGGCTTTATTCGTGCTGAGGTCATCGCTTATGACGACTTTATCGAGTATAACGGCGAAAAAGGCGCTGCAGCCGCTGGTAAATCTCGCCTAGAAGGCAAGACTTATATTGTCCAAGACGGCGATGTGATGCACTTTAGATTTAACGTGTAACTTTCAATAGTACATAGTTAGCTGAATGTAAAACTGTTATGGACTTGAACGCGCTACTGGTATAAATTTTACTTGCGTGCTGCGTTCCCAGAGGCTGCGCAAAATTCATCCCAGTAGCACTATGACATTTTTAAAGTGTATCGACTATAGCTTGTTTAAAATTAATTGGCCGATGTTGGATATTCTCCATCATCGGCTTTATTTTATCGCTATATTGTTATATTATAACATATCTTTATTTCGCTTATTTGAGGCCTCATACTGTGAATAATTATTGTTCTAGACTTGCAGGTATTACTATATTAGGAAGTGTGATGGCAGGCTCTTTATTGGGCTGTCAGCCAAACAACGATACCGATACAGCGGTATCTAAAGAAGCACCAGTAGATAATCACGCCGATCATGAACAAGGTCATGAAATTCATGACAATAAAGAGCATGAAAAGCACGGCTACGAAGAGCATAGTGATATGGAACATGGTCATGAAGGGCCTAATAACCATGAAGATCACAGTCATGAAGGTCATAGTCACGAGGAACATGCGCACGCAGGTCACGATCATGCAGCTCATACCAGCAACAGCACTACTTTCTCTTGTGAGCCTACTGCTACTATTGGCGTTTCTTATCATAGCGACAGTACACCGCAGACAGCGCATTTACTCATCGATGGTATCGAATACGACTTGGCCGCCAGCGCTGAGAGCAATGACCAACAAACCTATATGAGCGATATCGGTCTTGATGACCGCCACGGCATCATCTGGCAAGTCAGTGATGATGAGGCGATACTACTGAGCAAAACCTTAGATGATGAGGTCGCCATCAGCGATGAGCAGATACTTTTTAACTGCCATACAGCCTAATGATCATCACGCTGAGCGGTGGTACGAAAGCGGTACTAAGTAGCAGCTGTACCAAGGATGCTATTTTGCTATGCTAGAGGCTCCCTTGGTTTCGGATATTTTTATATGCTAGGCACCTCTATGTCTTTGTCGTCTGCCACCACCCAATGGTCTCATCTTCTAAACGCTCAGCGCCTCGGCGCTCATAAAAAACACAATGCCAATACCAGCACTCGCTCTCAGTTTCATAAAGACTATGACAGGCTGGTATTTTCGCACTCTTTTCGTCAGCTCAATCAAAAGACTCAAGTACATCCCTTGACCAATCAGCTGGGTATTCATACCCGTCTGACTCACTCTCTTGAAGTCTCTTGTATCGGGCGCTCTTTGGGTATGATGGCAGCAGAAAAGCTCCATGATAAGCTGTCTCACGGTCTGCCCGCTGGGGTCTCGCCTGCTGATGTCGGCGTCATCGTGCAAGCGGCATGTTTGGCCCACGATATCGGCAACCCGCCATTTGGGCACGCAGGTGAGTACGCCATTCGCGACTGGTTTGCCCATCCTGAGCGGCAGGCGGTTTTGCAGCATTTATCCTCCTCTGAGCAGTTGGATTTATTGGCCTACGAAGGTAACGCGCAAGGGTTTCGTTTGCTCGCACGTAATGAGCATCATCCTGATAAAGGCGGCATGCGTTTGACTTGCGCAACCTTGGGCGCTTTTATGAAATATCCTTGGCTGGCCACCCACAGCAATGACAGCTCGCAACTTACCTATCCGCAGCGCCCTGCTGCCACCTTACAAGCCTGTCCATCACAAGCCAAAAAAGTACAAAAATTTGGCTGCTTTTATAGTGAAGCGGCGCAGCTAGAAACCTTAGCATCGTGTTTAAACCTGCCGCGCTCCAAGCAGCATGACGGTTTTGCCCGTCATCCACTGGCGTATCTATTAGAGGCGGCGGATGATATTTGTTACGCATTGATTGATTTAGAAGACGGCATCAATCTAAATATGCTGACCTATCAAGATGTGGCGGTGATCTTTTATGAGCTGATCGGTGAGCGACCTTGTACCATCGAGTTACCTGCTCATATGTCTGTCAGGCAAAGTCTGGCATCACTGCGCGCGCGGGCGATGATGCGTTTGGTCAATACTGTGACGGATGCTTTTATTGCCAATGATGACGCGTTACTGGCCGGAACCCTTAGCGGTAGCCTGTTTGCCCACTGTGATACCAGCGTACAAAACGGCATCCATCAAGCCAAACAGCTGGCGCGTGAGCAGATATTTAACCATCCAAGTAAAGTACGTATGGAGCTGATGGCCAATCAATGCCTGCATCGTCTTTTAGATGCCTTTATGCCGCTGGCGTGGACGGGGAGTACGATCATAAGCGCCGCGCAGCCTATGTCTTTTGAGCAGGAGCGTTTGCTAAAGCTGCTACAGCCGCACTTAGATGAGCAGCGCCGTACGTTATCAGACAATGTCTATCATAATATTTTAAGCATTCTAGATTTTATTACGGGTATGAATGATCATGAAGCCTATCGACTGGCGCAAGAGTTGCAGGGGCATTGGGGGACGGTGGTATAAGACGCGTCCATTTGAAAAACCGCGATAAACAAAATGAGTGGGTGCGATATGGCGACTATTGAGTTAACAGTCGTTGCGTATTTTGGTCGTATTTGTGCGCTAAAATGCGTATGATAACCCTTTATTGGATAACTTTTGAAATACTATGAGTAGTCGCGAACAAAAAAAACTTCAAACTCGGCACGCTTTTTTTAATGCGGTGCTCGATTTATGTATGACTGGGCAAGCCTTTAGCTCTATTAGCCTTCGGCAGGTCACCCGCGAGGTGGGCGTGGTGCCGACGGCATTTTATCGGCATTTTGACGATATGGAATCGCTTGGTCGAGCCTTAGTGATTGAGGAGCTAGGCAGTACACTCGCTATACTGAGTGATAGCCTGCAGATTGGCCGTAAGCGCAGTTTTGATCGGCAAATCGCCAAAAGTATCCAGCTGTTTTTGTATATGGTCAGCGATCAGCCGTACTATTGGCAGTTTTTGGTCAGTGAGCGCTATGGCGGCTCTGATGCGGTGCGCAAAGCCATCAGTGATCTGGTCAAAAACCACACGCAAAACTTAGCCGATGACTTAGCGTTGCAGCCAGCCTTTACTCACATCAATGCTTATGATCGACGGCTACTGGCTGAAGCTGGCATCAATATGTTTTTTTCTTGGATCATCGATTGGTTGGAGCTGACTTACACCGAAGATCATGATGACGAGATCGATCTAAACGAAGTCGAAAAAAACAAACAACTGATGCTACATAACTGTACTCGGCAAGCACAGATGCTGTTTTATGGTGCGTACAACTGGAAATCAAGCGAAGAGACTCGTTTAAAAGATTAGCGGCTCTACAGCTTAAAAGCTGGGTCTGAAGGCCCACAAGCGCTGTGCCACCACCTGAATATGCTTAGCGATTTTATCGGTATCACTCGCAACGCTCTCGTTGTTGCCGCCGCTACTGTTTGCGGCATTGGCAGGCGTTTTGCTGATCAGTATGGTGGCAAAGCGTTGTTTTGCGGCACCAGTATCAGCGGCCGTGATCAGCGCCACAAATGCTTGGCTTTCAGTAGCAAGCAGCGGAGTCAACGCTTGGCGCTCGTCAGCGCTCACCGTAGCAAGCGCTGGTAGTTGCCACAGCGCATCAATCGCCGCTAATGCTTGCTGGCCGCGCATATCGACCAGCGCCTGCATCTGCTGACGATCAGCCGTCTCTGTCAGGGCAGCGAGCAAAACTGGACTGGCAGTATTGATATTGATAGGCAAATAATAAGGCACTGCAGTGATATAAGGACGTAGTGCTGCTAAATCCTCAGCACTGACCTTTTCGATATCTTGTAGCTGCTCCACACTGACAAATGGCTGATTGGGCAGTGTGCTGGCCGCGCCCCTCGATTGCTGTTCATAGACCACACCTTCATCACCGCCATCTTGATAAACCGTGCTGTCACTATCTTGGTAGTCAAGCACAGCTATAGCAATCTCTGGTGCCAAATTTAACTGTACCAGCAACCTCTGAAATACTGCCAATGCGGTACCATCCACTGCGCCGTCATGATATAAGTTATTGATATTAAATCGACTGGCTTCATCACGCACCTCGATGCTAATACTGTGCCCATCCAAGTTATACGGCGGGATCGGCTGCGCCCAAATATCTTGCTCACTATCCGTCTCATTTAGCGTATTATCAGCGCGAATCAGCGTCACGGCCAGCTGTTGACCCGCATGGATGTCTTGTAAAAGCTGGTTTTGCTCAAACAATAACCCACTGCGTCTAATGGCAATCTTTTGACTGGCCAGCATGGCACCTGCCACGACAGTGATGCTAACCACCAGTAGCAATATCGTCAATAAGGCAACCCCGCGCTGTGAGTTCGCTGTCATCGACATAACTGCCCTCTAGTATCGAATAAAGGATGCATTTAGACACCGCCCCCTGCGTCATCGTTTTGGGCACCGCCATTATCATCATTGTTACTGTTGTTGCTGTTGTTATTGCTGTTACCATCATTAACTGTATTTGCTGTTTTAAAGCTATCAACAGCTAGCGACTTAGGAGCGAGCGCCCATTGCCACGTGATTGGCATGTCTTGATAAGTAAAGCTCACCGCCACACCTTTTGGCAAAAGAGTGATTTTGGCCTGAGTATTGGCTGTATTGGCTACGCGGCTCGTTTGATTTGCCGATGTGCCCAAGCGCCCACCCTCTGTATTAGGGAACTGATCGCTTGGCTCTGGCATTAATGCCTGCCAGCGTCCTGCACTCACGCCTTTTAATAGCACACTATCTAAGCTTGTACTCTCGCCATTCATACTATGGATACTATGATATTGACGGCGAATTAGCTGATCGTTAGCAAACACATAGGCGATTCGCTGCACACTAGCGCTGCTCTGATAGCGTGGATCAGGATCGGCAAATCGTACAAAACTGACAGACTCGCCATCCAAGCTCATAAACGGCTGAGGCGGCGGAAGTGTTGCTTGCGGATCTGTGCTGCTGTTATTGGTTAAGTCGTCAGTCGTTGACGCTTCATTGGCCTGATAAGCAATGACTTGCCCCATATCTTGTTGCAACTGCAAATACGCGTATTGTAATACTGCCAAATCATCTGCATGACGCTGGGCGCGCTCACGCGACTTGCTGACACTGTCAAACACTTGCCACCCTGCGACTGCGAGCATGGCAAATATCGCCATTGCTAGCAGTAGCTCTAGTAAAGTAAAGCCCCGCTGCTGCCTCATGGCGCACCGCCAGATGCGGCCAAACCTGCTAAATCTAGGCTGCCAATGTCTTGCTCACTATTGCTTAGCATCACACTGATATCGGTCACAGCCGTACGTGCTTGGCCATCTACTATCGGCGCAACTGAGATATTTACTTCTTTTAGCGCAGGCGTAATGGCCTCATTGACCGTCATTACCACCTGCCAATCTCGACCTTGGGCATTGATCGTTTGGGTGCGATTGGCCGTCAGCCACGTCTCTTGAATACATAAATCCGCCGCCGCGTTTTGTGCCACAAAATGCGCCAGTGTACGGGTACGCAGTATGTCGACTGAGCTTAAATAAGCACTACTGGCGCGGCTGGCTGCAACAGCAACCACGGCCAAAATTGCTAGCGCCACCATCACCTCTATCAACGTAAAGCCGCGCTGGCTCTGCTCTAAATGTGATGAGGCAGCTTTATCATAAGCGTTGGTGTGTTGGCTCATCACTTACTGTCCTTGTCCAATCATCATACTACCGTCGGGCATAATCGTGATCACATCACCTACCAGCCGCGCCTCATGCAGCACCTCGATGGTCACCGGTGTGGCCTGCCCTGTACCAAACCAAACCACCTGCGGCACCATCTGACCGACAAACCAAGGCTGCAATGTCTGAGCTTGCTGAGCGCTTGACACCTCTACAGCCGCCAAGCTCTGCACCCTGATATGAACACCAGATGGCAGCTCAGGCAGCGTCACCTCTGTCTCAGTCTCCCAGCTTGGCGTTGGCAAGGCTTCATCAGAACCACCGCTCATGGTAGACAACTCTGCTGACAGCTCCATGGCATTTTTGGGCATGCTATCATTGCTATCTGCTGAGACGCTCGCTGCCTGATACGCGGCATAGGGATTGGACAAGGTCACGATCACAGGCGTCACCTGACCACGCTTATCGGCCTGCAGACTAAGACCCATCGGCTGCATACGCTCAGCGGACAATAACCGTACATAGCTGAGTGAGTCGGTCAAATGCTCATAAAACGCGCGGTTTTTACGCGCTTCACTACTGCCCACAGATAGGCTCATCATACCAGCGAATATTGACAAGATGACCACCACTACCACGATTTCGACCAATGTAAAGCCTGTTTGAGATTTAGAAGACATGAAGTGCGAGTGTGTCAAAGCAGCAATATGAACACCAGAAGTACGGGTGTTTTTTATGAAAGAAAGTGTATGGGCATCAGCATCAGGCATAAGCGTCTTATCATACAGCCTATACTGACTAAATTCTGATTGAATCAACCTTAGAGAGCTGGTCGCTGAGCGAGTCTGAGTCTTGACAGTGACCGGCATATTGCACCTATAAGCTCATGATTGTATTAAGGTAAGTACAAAAATTGCTGTGCTGCCTGCCAAAAGGCCACAGCACAGAGCAATGTGACTGCCTACATTGGGCACTGTTTTTATCTGTTGGAATATGTGCTCTTAACTCATGTAAGTCATCATTTTTAACACGAGAAACGCGCTAATAATTGGTGTTACGGTGTTCTTCTGATTCTGTATCGATTTGCTCTACCAACTCTTGCATATCCTCATCCATCACGTCGTCGTCAGCAGCTGGGTAGTGACTTGGCAACTCCAGCATTTGCTGCACAAAAGCATAACGCAAGGTGTCGCGGCGACCCAAATAACGCTGATAAAAACTTGAGTTTAATAACCCCGCCCCGCCTTGACCCATCGCCCAAATCGATGACAAATAGTCACGAGTGCTCAAACTACTGTGCTCGTCTTTTAGATACGCGCTAATGATGTCGATCAAACGCTTCATACGCTGACGGCGAATGTCGTACAGCTCGCCAAACAAGCGGTTAAGACCTGTCACCGAGGCCGCCAGACGCTCTTCTATCTGGTTGAGCAACATGGCTTTTTGGGGATTAAACAGTTGCTGCAAAATCATACGAGCCACCCCCGCTGATGGGCAGTCATCAATACGGTTGATCTCAAACAACTGCTCTTCATAACGAATAATAATACGCAGATACAGCTCATCTTTACTGGAGAAATGCTTATATAACGTGCCTTTGGCCAAATCCAGCTGATCTGCCAAACTGTCCAAAGTGATATCACCATCGCCGGACTCAAGTAACAGTTGCTCTGCCATCGCTAAGATATTCTCTTCTCGTGCTTTGAACTGATGCTGACGACTCATAATCTCTCCTAAAACTTGACAAGATTAAGCATATAACCATCGTTTATACGGATGTATCGGCAACAAGCGGATGCAACTATATGAAGACTGCTCGACAACTGCCAAAGGGAATATGCTCGTGTTTGCTAAATAGTCATGGATAACTGCCTGATTACGCTCGATATTGGAAATACAAAAGAGACAAAACCCTCACATTACCCGATAAATGACTGAGTGGTCATAGCATAACCATTTTAGCAGTACTGTGCCAGCAAATTTTCAAAGTTTTTTGCTGTCAGCGCTCCAACCTCCTCACTGTCACACTCATACATCTGAGCCAGATAACGGGCGACATACGGCACATAGGCAGGCTCATTGGGTTTGCCGCGCTTGGGGACAGGAGCCAGATAAGGACTGTCGGTTTCGATGAGAATTCTATCTTTGGGCATCTTGCGCGCCGCATCTTGAATCATCTGTGCGCTCTTAAAACTGACGATGCCTGAAAACGAAATATAAAGCCCTAGATCCAGCGCTCGTTTGGCCGTCTCCCAATCTTCAGTAAAACAATGAATGATGCCATGCTCGGCGCCTTCTGCTTTTAGGATATCAAGGGTATCTTCTTTGGCATCGCGCATGTGCACCACCAAAGGTTTTTTGAGCTGCTGGCTGGCATAGATATGACGAGCAAGACTGGCTTGCTGCTCTTTTTTATTTTCTGTTGACCAGTAGTAATCCAGTCCCGTCTCCCCGATGGCCCAGACATGCTCAGCATCAGCGGTTTGTATCAGCCGATCGGTTGTCGCGGATTGCAGCACTGTGATATCTTCACAAGGATGAATGCCGACACTCATGCCCAGCGCTAACACCTCATCGCTATGAGTGCTGACAATATGAGCGATGTCATCATATTCAGCAAAATCACACATAATCGCCATCGCGCGCGTGACATTGGCCGCTTTCATCGCGTCAATTGCGCCGGACAGTTGACCATCATATTTGGTTAAATCCAGGCGGTTTAGATGGCAATGCGTATCAGTAAACATAAACACTCTCGTTAATTAAATACATAAGTGGTAAATTTTAAAATAAGACATGACACTTGAGAAATGACAGTTAAAAAATGACCTTAACAGTATAAAATGCCTCGTCTTTGTGCTATTTATTGCTCTGACTTGCACTGTTTTCAAGGCATAATCCATAAAGACCCATAGCGCGCTGCGACCAGCGGCCTATCACGCCTAACATTCATCCACATAAGCCCTGCTATTATGACGCCAAAAAAGACAGTGACCCTGCCCCCTATCCTCAAAACGCTGCTACCCAAACAACTCTACAGACAGCGGTTTTTATTGACAGATAACGGACAGGACAATCATATCGATATCGCCCATGATGCGCGTATCATCGGCGGCTCAGCCATTACCATACGTAAAGGTCATGACAATCAAATCAGTATCGGCAAGCACGGGAAGTTTAACAAGCTCAATATCGATATCAATGGCAGTCATAATCATATTACCATCGGTAAGCACGTCAAATTTTCAGGCCATCTGCTGATTGTGGGCGATCATTTGCACATTGATATCGGCGATCGGACCACAGCGATTGACTGCTATGTGTTGGCACGTGACAAAAGCGTGCGCATCGGCAAAGCATGCATGATATCGCGCGGGATAGAAATCCGTGCAACCGATGTCCACAAAGTCTACGATACCGAGTCCAACGAGCGCCTAAACCAGGCCCGCGCTGATGTGGTATTGGAAGATCATATCTGGATCGCAGCCAACGTCACTATCTCCAAAAATGTCACCATCGCTAGCGGCTGTATCATTGCCGCAGGGTCTTTTGTCAACAAACCCATTACCACCCCAAACTGCATGGTCGCAGGCACGCCCGCGAAAATCATGCGCCAAAACGTACGCTGGGAGCGCTAAGACGGTATGCAAACATGAAGGACAGCGGTCTATTTGCCGCATACGCTTAATGCAGCGGTACCACGCGCATCACCTCTTCTATGGTCGTCACCCCTTCACTGATACGCTTGGCACCCGATAATCGCAGCGGCTGCACCCCTTCGCGGTAGGCTTGTTTTTTTAGTGCCTCTACATTGGCATCGGTTGCGACCAACTTTTTTAACTCATTGGATAGCGGCATGATTTCATACAGGCCCACACGGCCTTGATAACCCGTTTGGCGGCAATGCTCACAGCCTGTTGCGCGGTAGATTTGCGCAGGCAAGGGCGCGCGCCAAGGCTGCACCAACTCCTGCCATTGAATGGCAACCTCACTCTCGGGGCGCACCTCTAACGCTTGCTTGCAGTGTGGACATAAGGTACGCAATAAACGCTGTGCCATGACTCCGAGTATGGTCGCTGAGGTCAAAAACGGCTGCACCCCCAAATCATGCAGACGTGTCAGTGAGCTTGGTGCATCATTGGTATGCAGTGTTGAGAGTACCAAGTGACCAGTCAGCGACGCTTGTACCGCCATATTGGCCGTCTCAGTATCGCGAATCTCCCCAACCATGATGATATCTGGATCCTGACGCATCAATGAGCGGATACCATCAGCGAAATGCAAATCCACTCCCGCATTGACCTGCATCTGATTAAAGCTCGGCTCAATCATCTCGATAGGGTCTTCGATGGTACACACGTTGACCTGCTCGGTCGCCAACTGTTTGAGCGTGCTATATAGGGTGGTGGTCTTACCAGATCCTGTCGGGCCGGTGACCAAAATAATACCGTTTGGATGGGCGGTCAGCTCATGCCATGTCTCGAGCTGCTTACCCGACAAACCAAGCTGAGCAAACGAGCGTACCAGCACTTCAGGATCAAAGACGCGCATCACCAGCTTTTCGCCAAAGGCGGTCGGCATGGTAGAGAGTCGCAGCTCGGTTTCTAGCCCCTTTGGCGTACGAGTCTTTAGACGGCCATCTTGCGGCTTGCGCTTTTCGGCGACATTTAGCCGCCCCAAGATTTTGATACGCGCAGTCACTGCAACGATGATGGCCAGCGGCATCTCATATACTGTGTGCAGCACCCCATCGATACGAAAGCGCACCCTTCCCATCTCACGCCGCGGCTCTAAATGAATATCGCTGGCACGCTGCTCAAAGGCATACTGCAGCAGCCAGTCGACAACTTTGACAATATGTTGATCATTGGCATCGGGGTTGGTGTTGTCCCCAAGCTGCAATAACGCCTCAACATTGGTCACATCAGCGGCAGCACGCTTATGTAAAGAGTTGGCACCCGCAATCGCTTGTGTCACTTGATAAAACTCTTGACGATAACGCTTGAGCTGATCGGGACTGATATAGACGGTGCGATAGGTTTTGGATTTGATCAGCTTTTCGATATTGGCGTGCCAATCGGTAAAAAACGGCTGGTCTGTACCAATGACGACCTCATCTAATGTGGCCTCAATCGGCAAAATATGCTGCGAGCGAGCATATTCAAAAGACATCAGCTGCGTGACTGCTGGCACATCAACCTTTAGCGGATCAATACGCACCATCGCCATACCCGCTTTGGCTGCCAGCCATTGGTTGAGCCATGACAGCGTTAGTTTGGCTTCAGAGGTGCTGTCTAGCGCATGAGCATTGGGCAAACCAAACTCGCTAATGGTCAGTAGTGGGTGCTGCTCCTTGGCTCGGCGGCTGGTGATGACCAAATTATAGCTGCGTTGATCAATGACTCTATCCGCCAGTAACCCATCTAGGCACCACCGTAAATCTATGACTATCGAATACTTCTGCTCAGACATATTTTTCTTCTTTTTTGGTCAGTACATGTGAGGCCATCGTCTAGATTGGCCAAGCTCAGCTGCAGCATTATATAAGGTCTTTAGCGTGATACTATGTTAGCGTTATACTATACAACATTATGCTATGCTGGTAATCGCTGTGATCTGTAGCGCCCCTGATGCAAGCCGCCAAAACGCTACATCGACAGACTTGTAGCGCATCGTAAAGGTTTTGTGCACTTCCTTGCGGCGATAGGCAGGTCGCGGATCTTGAGCGATGAGTGCTTGAATGATGGCCATATCCGTATCGACAAGTTGCCAGCGCGCCTGATCAATTAACACTTGCCTGCCAGCACCTTGCGCAGTTTCTCTAGTAAGCACATCAGACATTAGCTGCAAAAACTGCTGATAAGCGGCGTCAGTGACTGTGACCTCTAGCAGCTCAGGTGCCGTAGGAGCAAAGCCACTACGAGCATCGATCAGCGCATCGCTATACGCCACATAGGGCTTGATATCGATGATGGGCGTACCATCTATCATATCAGCGCCACTGATGATAAGAAACGCGCGACCTTGTACTACCTCGACGCGCTCAAGCTTGACCACAGACAGCCCCAGCGCTGATGGGCGATACATACTACGACTGGCAAACACGCCTATTTTTTGATTGCCGCCCAATCTTGGTGGCCGCACTTGCGGACGAAAATGCCCTTTTGCTGTCGTGCGCGCCGCTGTCGCATCCTCTTCGCCGGCAGGTGCGGCTACACTCACTCTGCCAGCTTTGGCCGTATCATTATGATGAAACTGCCAGCTCAGCCAGATATGACTAAACGCCTCTAAACCAACAAAAGCGGCGGGCGTATCATAAGGCGCAACCATCTCAACTACACTCATCAGCGCCACCAAGTTTGGTTGCCTTGGCGCCCCAAACTTTTGCGAGAGCGGCGCCCGATGATAGCCAATAATAGGCGCCCGATGACAATCGGCGAGCACATCGTCACCTGATACAGGCATAAATTCTCCAAAAACACGCTTATTGCATGATACAAAATTATTTACTAACGATATTCTATTTTATCATGCCACATAGTCGCTGCCAGACGGATTTTTATTTTAAAGTTTGGTATTATGAGCGAGAATTTGATGACTGCCCCTATTTTTATAAAAACAGTTTTATAGAAACAGTTTGATAAAAGCAATTTGATACAGGCAGATCAATAGAGGCGACTTGATAGGCTAGGCGCGCTGACGAAACCGCTTTTGATGAAAATAATGATACCTTGTCGTGTTTTGCCTTATCTTAGCGGACAGATTTGGCTGAACGAACTGATTTTCACGGCTTGACGCCACAGACATTCGCTGTCATTTACAACATTATATAAAATGATAAAATATATAAGTTAAAGTATATAAAAGGCTAAGATAGCGCTTCATATCGTCTATAAAAACCAGTACCTTGTTAGCGCCAAAACGGTCATTGAAAAATTTTATCTTATACCTATTTAACCCATACGATACCGATAATCACTTATTAACGAGGACTTTATGTCAAAACTTCGCACCGAAACGGTTACAGAGGTTCATCATTGGAATGACTCTCTATTTAGCATCAAAACCACTCGTGACGATGGCTTACGCTTCCGTAATGGCGAGTTTGCGATGATTGGAATCGTGGTCGATGGCAGACCGCTGCTGCGCGCTTACTCTATTGCCAGTCCCAACTACGAAGAGCATTTAGAGTTCTTTTCGATCAAAGTACAAGACGGCCCACTGACTTCACGCTTGCAACACATCAAAGTTGGCGATGAGTTATTGGTCAGTAAAAAACCCACAGGCACGTTAGTGTTGGATGACCTGTTACCAGGTAAGCACCTTTACATGCTATCGACTGGTACTGGACTTGCGCCCTTCTTGGCATTGTCACGTGACCCTGAGGTTTATGAGCGTTTTGACAAAATCATTTTGGTACATGGCGTGCGTCATGTCGAAGACTTGGCCTATCGCGATATGTTTGAAAACCAGTTGCCTAACGATGAAATCTTTGGCGAATGGTACCGTGAGAAGTTCATTTACTACCCCACCGTGACCCGTGAAGAATTTAAAAACCAAGGCCGAGTCACCGATTTGATGAGATCAGGTAAGCTGTTTGACGATATCGGCTTGCCACCGATGAACAAAGACGATGATCGTGTCATGCTATGCGGTAGCATGCCATTTAACGCGGAAGTATCAGAGATACTAGACGGCTTTGGCCTCACTGTCTCCCCACGTATGGGCGTACAAGCCGACTATGCCGTTGAACGAGCCTTTGTCGGTTAGGTCTGCATTTTTTGCTATATCGTCAAATAACTGCAAATTATTTAAAATAATTCTTGACGACAAAAAATAGGCTGCTATAATACGCAGCCTATACGGCGAACACCGTAGCCCAATTCGATAACTGTTATTTTTATAAACGTTATCTACTTACATGCCAGTGTGATGGAATTGGTAGACATGACGGATTCAAAATCCGTTGCCTTTAAAAGCGTGTCGGTTCGAGTCCGACCACTGGTACCATATTTAACAAAAAAGCCTCCTATATGGGAGGTTTTTTTGTGTTTATAAGATTTATTGTATCATTGGGCTATCAATGTATTCTTGGTCTTCTTGCGTGATGGCTGCTATCTTTATAGGCACTGCACAGGCCCAAGATGTGCCGCTACGGCAGTAAAAATATCCATCACGATAAGCAACAATATAGACGGTGAAGTCATTACCATACAGATCCATCATCGCCCGCTCATCACTCTCATCACAAACTGCACACCAGATATCCTTATCTCCTCGTGCTAGCATTGCGCGTGTCAATTCGCTCCCTGTTAGTTTATTCATCATCAGCTCCTTAGTCCCTCATGCACCCCTAAGTATGTTCCTTTAGGCGGCGGGTTTACCAATACTCTATAGGCGAGTGTGGTGCGAGCCATAAACAACCTTTTTATTCGCTATAGACTAGGGCGTATACAGAAGTTGTTTATTCTTTTAACAATCGTCTACTTCGATACTTACTTTAGTGTAGAACGTCTGAAGCAAAAGCGTAACATCTAAATTCATTAATCATGATGGACGGCAAATACTTTAGGTTAAACGGTAAACAAAAGGTACGAGCTTAAGGATATTGGCGGGTTTAACCCACTAATATCCTTTAAATTGTTTTAATAGCCTATTTATATATAAAATCGAGCCATATTTATGGTTGCCGCTAAAATAGTTTTACTAATTGGGGTAAAATAGCGGCCATGACTGCTTCTACTCCTCTTTTACCCCGCAAAATCATTCATATTGATATGGATGCTTTTTATGCCAGTGTCGAACAACGTGACTTCCCAGAGTTACGAGGTTTGCCTTTGGTAGTCGGCGGTGACCCAAGCGGGCGCGGGGTTGTCGCAGCAGCCAGTTATGAGGTGCGCAAGTTTGGTGTGCGCTCAGCGATGTCATGCTATGAAGCGCGTAAACGCTGTCCTGAGGCGATATTTGTTCGGCCACGCTTTGAGGTTTATCGGGCGGTCAGTCGTGATATACGCCAACTCATGCATCGATTGACGCCTCATGTCGAACCGCTGTCATTGGATGAAGCCTATCTGGATGTCACCGGCTTATCTATACATAAGGGCTCAGCGACGTTGATGGCCAATTGGCTACGAGCGCAGATTTTGGCGCACACAGGGCTGACCGCTTCTGCTGGCGTCTCATTTAATAAGATGCTGGCCAAGATTGCCTCTGATATCAACAAACCCAATGGTATCGCAGTTATCCCACCAGCCGATGCCGATGCGTTTATTAGCACCCTTCCCATCGAGCGCTTTCATGGTATTGGCAAAGCCACTGCCAAGCGCCTTCACGCCATGGGCGTGCGCACGGGTGCTGATTTGCGGCGCTTGCCAGCGGCGGCATTGGTACAGGAGTTTGGAAAACGTGGTCAGTTCTATCATGATATCGCTCATGGCCGCGATGAGCGTACGGTCAAGTCGCAGCGCACGCACAAATCCGTAGGCTCTGAGACCACCTTTCGGGACAATCTTGACGACGATGCTGAGCTAAAAGTACAAATTTATGCACAAAATGAAGACGCGTTTGATCAAATGCAAAAAAAACAACTGGTCGCGCATACCATTACTTTAAAAGTTAAATACGCGGATTTTACTCAAGTCACGCGCTCACACACGTTATCGACGGCCTTTGATAGCGCCGAATCCGCCTATTATTGGCTAGACAAGCTGTTTTTGGACATCCCGCGTCATCTGCCCATACGTCTGGTCGGTGTGACCTTCTCTTCATTGATGCCCGCCGCCCTGCTCTTGCCTCAATTAAAACTATTTGAATAGATGAGCCTGATTGATGTCTGATTGATAGTTACCTCAAGCCACCAGTATGGCTGTCAGGTTTTTGTGGCAGCACTCGCGGTCATGACGACATGGCCGTAATAACGTGGTCGTTATGACACATTATGCCTGTGAGTCACTCAATGAGACATGCGTTTATCCTGTCATTTCTGCTACAATTACGCTCATATCATCCTTCACCACTCTTCATTGAAAGACCCATTATGACCCACTCCCACGCTGTAGATTTAGATCGCCATACCATGACTGACACCCATAAAAACAATAATGACTTAGACTATCTGAGTGTTAATGATTATGACTATGAGCTGCCAGATGACTTAATCGCCCGCTACCCGCTAGCGCAGCGCTCGGCCTCAAGATTATTGTATTTACCCGCCAGCAATCCTGCCATTGTGGCAGATAGCCGTGCCGAAGACCGCATGTTTTCTGAGTTGCCAGATTTACTAAATACTGGTGATCTGATCGTGTTTAACGACACCAAGGTGATGAAAGCGCGCCTGTTTGGACAAAAAGACACGGGTGGTAAGATCGAGGTGCTGATCGAGCGTTTGGTCGATATTGCCGACTTGGCGCCCGCCGCCCTGCATTTGACGACCGCGGATGATCAAACGGTCTGCACTGACCATATCGCACTTGGTCACATAAAAGCCAGCAAAGCGCCCAAGCTTGGACAGCGCTTGCAGCTCGCGGATGGTCATATACATGCGGTTATGATTGGCCGTCAGGATAATTTATTTATCCTAGCCTTTGATGCTCCTATCTTGCCGCAGCTAGAGCAATACGGCGAGCTACCTATCCCGCCATATTTTGAGCGTCATGCAGACGACACGGACAATACCCGCTATCAAACTGTTTTTCATGATCCAGCCAAACTCGCTAGCGTGGCGGCACCGACTGCCAGCTTACATTTCGATGAAATGGTTTTGGATAAACTGGCGGCCAAAGGGATTCATACCGCCTTTGTGACGTTGCACGTGGGTGCAGGCACCTTTGCCCCTGTCAAAACCGACAACTTGCTCAATCACACCATGCACAGTGAATATGCGCATCTACCGCAGGCAACCGCGGATCTGATCAATCAAACCCATGCAAACGGCAAGCAAGTGATCGCGATTGGCACGACGGTCACGCGCGTGCTCGAAACTGCCTACCAAAAGACTGCGAGCACGGGCAAGCCACTTGCTGGCTGGTCAGGCGACACAGATATTTTTATTTATCCAGGCTTTAAATTCGCCGTCATCGATAAGCTACTGACTAACTTTCATTTGCCCAAGTCCACCCTATTGATGCTGGTATCGGCGTTTTCGGGCAAACAAGCAATTGAACAAGCGTACAAACATGCCGTCGAGCAGCAATACCGCTTCTTTAGTTATGGAGATGCCATGCTACTTGAGAAGAAGATGACGACTGAATAAACGGGTGTTTTATACAGTAAATTAACATTTGATACATTGGGCACAACAGTTGTGAAATAAACTGGTAAACTAAACCAGATTTTGTTATAAAAGCACAGATAACCTATATTCTAAGGGCTGCATATGTCTTGTCGTTTATCTCATCGTTTGACTCGCGTACACCGTGCGGTATCGATGGCATTACTGTGTTCGGTAAGCTGTGCCGCCTTTGTCTCTAATGCCCAAGCGGCCACGATTGGCAAGACCGTTGTGACCTCAGCACAGCATGAGCCTCTAAGAGCCAGCATCAGTGTCTCGGACATTCGGGCGGCTGATTTTTCAGCCAGCTTGGCCAACCCTGCTATCTATCAGCAAATGGGGTTGACGCCAACTGACTCAATGAGGGTACGCTTTCAGCCGACCTCAGAAACCAGCGGCCAAGTCTATATCAGTACATCAAAACCTGTTTCTAAACCCTTTGCCGATATTGTGTTGACTATCAATGATCAGGGTCAGCGTAATGTCGTGCCCAAAACATTATTGATGCCGCTCGATGCCAGTTTACCCATCGATACCACCAAAAACATCGTAACAGGCGCAAAAAAGCCCAATCTACCTGCCGTATCCGCCAATAATGCCAAACCTTTGACCCTTAGAAAAGGTGCTCCGCCACCACTGATATCGGCATCAGCTGCAAGCTCATCGACAAGCGCTCCTACGGCCGTCAAACGGTCCGCGCCCAACGTGCAACTACCGAATACGCAAGGGGCCAATACACAAAGTGCAAGTATTCAAACGCAAGTTACCTCAGCTGGAATGCCTGCCAAGACATCTGTATCAGCAACTGACCACCTAGTCTATACGCCTAGCCGTTTAGACAATGGGCGTTTGGCAAATGACTTTGAGCTCACGGCCGCCAGTCCAGCGAAGAGCAATGCTAGCCGACCTAACCCTGCCAGCCGCTTGGACAATGGCCGTTTGGCTCAAGAGCAAACGGCCTCAAGTGTTAGCACCGCGAGCGAAGCATCACCTGCTACGCAAAACACGCTCGGCACAGCGCAAGCAGACAACGCATTAGATACGCTAAATATTCAAGTCACGCGTCAGATACAGCCGAGTCAGCAAAAAACCACGGGTGTGAGTGCCAGTATCGTAGCTGCCGCCCCAAAAAACGACGCAGCTCAAGACAACCAAACCGCCGAGCAAGCGGCTTTGAGCACAGCGCATACGGCAGCGGCAACGGTAGTCGGTAGCAACATACCGGCTGATACTGCCGCGCCCTCTCAGCCAAGCACCAACAATCAGACTGCACCTACAAACCACGTGGCAGCAGACTCTATAGCAGACGCCAAAACGCAAAGCACGGCAAACTTTCAATATCAAGTACAGCGCAATGACAGCTTATGGATCATTGCTCAGCAGATTGCCCAAGAAAACAATGTCGATATTCAGACCGTGATGAAACAGATTCAATCACAAAACCCCAATGCTTTTATCAATAAAGACGCAGACCAGCTCAAAGCCGACGCCAAGCTAAATCTGCCGAATTATGATGTATTGCCATCACAGCAAGCGCTAGAGGCCGCTATCAGCGCCCAAAAACAAAAATATCGTCGGCGGATAAATACCCCTGTCGCACAGCCAGCGCCTAAAGCAAAGCCCCATACAGCTAAAGCGCAAAACAACTCAGCGCCTGCAGCCAAGCCACAAAAAAAACCAACCATTACCAAGACCCTGCCAAGAGCGCAGTTTTCTGTATTGGCTCCAGGACATGATGGCAATGCCGACGGCACCCAAACCAAATCAGCGGCGGCCACAGGCAATGGAATTAGCACAGACATACTAGCTACTTTAAAAGCATCACGGCAAGCGGCTGCCTCTCAGGCCCAAAGCTTATCCAAGACCAGTAGCGCACTTGACAGTTATACGCGAAAAATTCAATTACAGAATCAAAAATTGGCAGAGCTGCAAGCTCGTCTCAAAAAACTACGCAACCAATAATTGCCTGATATAGCAGCGTATTATGCTGTGATCATAGGCGTGGGAGTAACAATGGACAATATGCTATACATCATCGCCGGCTTGGTACTGATTGTATTAATAGCGGTTTTAGTGATACGTAAAAACAAAGCGCAAAAACCTTCGGCGCAGCCTTATGTCAAGTCAGATAGAGATGCCGCGGCACAGACACCAGCGCCAAAAGCAAGTGCGCCCGTACAAACTGACGTCAGCAGCGAAAACAAGTTTGACCCCATCACCATTGCCCAGCGCTTTATAGATCAGCAGCGTTATGACAAAGCGATTGAAACACTCAATCGCGGCTTGCGCGAAAAGCCTAATGACAGTCAGCTTTCTTTAAAGCTGCTAAGCATCTATGCGACGATCAATCAATCAGAGAATTTCAACAAAGTCTATGACACCATCAGCGCGCAAAATGACCCAAAAAGCCTTGCCTTAGCAGATGAGCTAAAGACGCTGTTTTTTGAAGAGCAAAATCAAGTCGCCGCGCAAACCGCGCCCGTTGAGCAAGCTGCCGACTTTGAAAGTATAGATTTTGATCTGCCAACGACACATGCCAGTCCCAACCATGATGTGGCAACTGATGATATCAGCGAGAGCGATGCTTCCTTAGCTTCTTCTGTCGAGACCCCAGCCCTATCAGAGCAAGTGCTGGCAGATGATAATACCGACACAGATTTTGCTTTGACGCTCAGTGATTTGGAAGCGGATTTAGATGAGCCGGCACCGGCAGCAGAGCCTACCACGGCAGCTGACGAGAGCACTGCGGCCACAGAAGTGGCTGAAGAGACAGATTTTAGCGAATTCGACTTTGGTCTTGAGGACATTGAAACAGCGCAGCCAGAGTCATCTGATGTCTCAACCCAAGCGGACAGTGTCGAAGCGGATACCACTGAAGCGCTAACGCTAGATGAAGAGGATTTCGTCTTAGATTTTGATGATTTAGTGACAGATATGGATTCAGAAGATGCTGCTGATAAAACAAGCACGACTGACCATATGACTGATGCGACCGCCCAAAGCCGCGACGACGACTTTGCCTTGTCCTTAGACGATTTGGATGACGCAGATGACTTAGACAGTGACCTAAACAGTGACCTAAACAGCGACCTAGGCAATGACTTAAACGCTGCATCAGAGACGGCACTCGCAATTGAGACAGAGTCTGACTTAGCTGACTTAGATGTTGAACCAAACACTGATGAGCCTGTGCTTGATCTAAGCGATGAGGTAAGTGGCGAATTAAGTGATGACAGTATCGATATTGATGACTTAACATTAGACAGTGACTTTGCAGACAGCAGTGATGACGCTACCCCTACTTTGACAGCAGCCTCTGAGCTGACTTCGAGTAGTCCCACATCGTTTGATGATAATACATTGATCGATGATGACTTTGATCTTGATACATTATCAGATGAGTCGCATACGGCAGCGAGCCCAGTTGCCCCAGTAGCAGCTCAACCTGCCGAGAGTATTGAAAAAGATAACGCTGAGGACTTCTCAGCACGGTTTGCCGCGGATTTTGACTTTGTCCAATCATTAGACAGCAATCAGGTAGCACTAGACTTGGCAGGTCAGTACCTGCAGCTAGGCGAGTACGATAGTGCCAAACGCTTGCTCAATGAAGTCATTTCTCAAGGCACTAGTGCACAGCAGCAGCAAGCGCAGTCGCTACTCGAGCGCACAGCGTAATTAAAAAGCAGGCTTTTTTATCAGCAAGTATTCTTGTGCCTTGAGAATACTTGCTTTTTTTTGCATTGAGCCTTTATAGTAGGGTCTGATTTAGCTGACTATTGATGCAGTTGCGCAACTCATTGAGCAGTTCATTTGAGCGATTGAGCTGGGGCTCCCTAGTTCTTATTTTTATTTACTTTTTATGACGGCGCCGACTATGCCCTCTTCTGTTATGACCAAAACGCTTACTGATCCCATCCAGCTGATTTATGCAGGCGGCACTTTTGGCAGTTATGGCCGGCCATTAGCACCGCTACCAGCAGAGGTGTTTTTACCAACGTTACAAACACTGCTAGCAGAGCCAGACCATGCCCACCATCTGCCGCCAATCTCTTGGCTAGACAACACTTTAATTAAAGACAGTAGCCAATTAACGCCTGTCGATTTTGTGCATTTTTACCAGCTGATACTAGCCGCCTATGCGCAGGGGCACAGACGTCTATTTGGCAGAGGCCTTTGCAGGGAGTGATATCTGTGTGGCGGTCACTGGCAGTATGCGCCCGCTATTAGACAGCGAGATGCTACATACCTATAGCGTTGATACGCATAGCGATGCGTGGGGCAACCTAAACGATGCGTTAAAACTGGCAGCAGCGGGTGAGTCAGGAGTGAAAATTGCCTTTGGCGGCGAGTCTTGGCCTGCACAAACGGTACAAAAAATCCATAGTCATGATCTCATGGCGTTTACTGGTCACTCTCGGGCAGCCTATCCTGCCAATAGTTATATAAAGCACTTGCCAGACGCCCGCCGCCAACACTGGCTCGAGGACCAACAAGAAATCAACAAAAGCATCGATGCTCGTGCCAAGCAAGCACGTATTCATGCTCTGTATTGCCTCCCCAACGCTACTGAGGTTATGAGCAATCAGCTACAAGCCCTACTTTCTCAGCCGCCATGTGGCATTATCTTATTAGGGTTTGGTGCAGGTAACGTGCCCTATTCAGCTGATTTGGCACAGGCATTGACCCTTGCGCATCAACATGGGCATATGGTGGTTTGCGCCAGTCAATCGCCTTTTGGCGGCGTGAGTGACAACTATGCGGCTGGCAGTTGGCAATATGAGTATCATGTCATTGCTGGCGGCCGGTTGACCATTCCAGCCATCTATGCGCGATTATTGTGGCTGCTGCTACGGTACGACAGTCCTACCAGACGCCGTCAACGCTGGACAAACAATGTCAGCCAAGCCAGCATCACCATCAAAAAGCGCTGATTTGATCGGTCTTATTACGACCATAAGAAATCCTTACCATTTACTTTATAAGCCACACATTATCATGCCTGAGATACTCCCTATCGAAACCGCCAGCCAACCCACTTACACCCTAGCAATCGCTATTGAGTTTTTGGGTACGCAGTATCACGGCTGGCAGCGGCAACAAGAAGTGCTGGGTGTCCAAGAAGCCCTCGAAACCGCTATCGGCAAAGTCGCCAATGAGACCGTAGAAGTCGTCGCCGCAGGGCGTACCGATGCCAGCGTCCATGCCAGTAATATGATTGCCCACTTTACCACCCATGCCTATCGCCCGACTCATAATTGGCTTCGCGGTGTAAACAGCCTGCTCCCCGACGATATTGCACTGCGCTGGATACAGCCTATGCCGAACGACTTTCATGCACGGTTTGGCGCTATCGCCCGTCGTTATCGTTATATCACCCTCAATCAACCCCAGCGCCCTGCTATCTTAAACCATCAAGTCACTCATATTTATGAACCACTTGACTTGGCCGCCATGCAGCAGGCAGCAGCGGATATCATCGGTACGCACGACTTTAGTAGCTTTCGCGCTGCCGCTTGTCAGTCCAATCAGCCAGTGCGCTCAGTCAGTCATGCCAGATTGTTTGCCCATGGCCAGTTTATCGTGTTTGACATTCAAGCAGATGGCTTCTTGCATCATATGGTACGCAACCTAATGGGCACCTTGTACGCTATTGGCAAGCACGAGCTAGAGCCGGCTGATTTTTTGACTATTTTGGCCAAAAAAGACCGTACGATTGCACCACCGACTGCCTCTGGTGACGGCCTATACTTTATCAATGCTTACTATCCCGAGCATTGGCAAAAACTATTGCCCACCGCGCCTCTTACGCCCCTTTGGCTAAACCTGCCTGACTGATATACATATCGATTACAAGCTGTCAAGCCAAAACCAGGTTCTGTATTGCTTTAATACGCTAGCTTGCGTATAATATGGGCTTATTTTTAACTGATTGATACAAAATTATGGCAAAAGACGATATTATCGAATTTGAAGGCGAAGTCATCGACACCCTTCCAAACACGTTGTTTAAAGTTCGTTTAGAAAACGGACACGAAATCATCGCGCATATCTCTGGTAAAATGCGTAAACACTATATCCGTATTTTGACTGGCGATAAAGTCAAAGTCGAGATGACCCCCTATGACTTATCAAAGGGTCGTATCACCTATCGTGGTAAAAACTAATTGCGATAAAAATCGACTTTAATAAAAACGATTTTATTAAACAGTGGTGACGATTACGCGGTTATGACAAATCTCATCATTACCAAATGACGCAGTACTTGCTAAGACGTTTTTAAGAGCATTTTTGTGAATGCTTGGGTGGTTTAACAGATAATAATAATGAAAATGCAAACCTACTCATTATTGGCTATCAATGTTTTGTCTTACAAGTTAGTCAGGTCAATATAAAAAAGATATGGCGAGACTCGAATAAGTTTTTTGCGGCATCGAGCGGCGCTGGCACAGCATGCAAGAAGCATTTGTACCAATCTCGCGAATTTATGCTGTGTATCTTTTTTATTTAGTAATGACTATATCCGCCATACCCGCATAAAAATACCGCTAACTGATGGTTAGCGGTATTTTTTTGGCGCGTTCATAAAAACCCGCCTTTATAAGCAAAAAACTTTGATGGTTTCATGCTCTTTGTCTTTTGCCTGAAGCTATTTGAACTCTACCGTAGCCCCATCTTGTATGACACCCAATAGCGCCAAGGCATCCCAGTTGGTCAGACGCACGCAGCCTGCAGATGCTTGACGGCTGATACGGGCAGGGTCCGGTGAGCCATGAATACCATAAGAGGGTTTACTCAGGCCAATCCATACAGAGCCGACTGGGTTGTTAGGGCCTGGCGGCAAGATAGCTTTGCTCCCATCATTGGCAGTATAAGTATAGTTGGGCTCATGAACCTTGACCTCTACTGTATGCGTGCCTGATGGTGACGGGGTGGCCGTACTCCCTACTGTCGTCGGATAACTGGCAATCAGAGTCCCTTTATCATCGTACGCATATAGCGTCTGGGTGGTTTTGTCGGCGACCACACGGCTGACGGGCGCGGTGTTAGGGTTTCCTGGATTATAGACCGTTATGGTCTCACCCGCTGAAAAACTGGCATTAGGGTTTAGGGTTTTGAGATATTTTTCACTCATGTGAAACTTCTCTGCCAATGCCTCTATCACATTTTCATAGTACAGACCTTCTAGCTCCGCTTTTGCGGTAGCACCCGCTGGGATAGTAGTGGTTTTGATATCGACGTCCGCGTCTGTCAATTGGTAGCTGACCAACACAGGCTGCGTCATAAGCGCCTTATCACTCGTGAGAGCTTGCCAAGTCTCGGTATTTAGAGCTTCTGTGACACTTAGGCCATTGGCTTTTTGAAAGGCTTGCATGGCTTTTTTGGTGTTTTTGCCCCAGTATCCATCGACCGCACCCACGCCACTGTGGTGCCAGTTTAATAATGCTTGTAATTTGGTGCCAATCGTCCGATCGATATTAGTACCAGGCGTCCAGCTGGCGTCGTTTACTTTTTTTGCCATCGCTGGCAGACCATCGGTGCTGTACTTAATGGTAGGAAGCAGTTTATTAAGCGACATCGACGTTTTGTTATCGCCAGTCAGCTTTTGACTGACGCCGTTGGTAACTGGGCTGACGTCTTTAGTGGCGGCGGAGCATCGCCCACGGCATTGTCTGTATCGGCGATAACGCTTTGCCCTATCAATACGGCAGCTGACAATCCAACCGCGGCGAGCGCTGCGCTGACTTTATTTAAATAATACATGTGTGCTCCTAGCATTTTTATCAAGTTTTATTGTTATATCAATTATTTTTATCAGATTGTTTTTTATAAGTTGTATACGTGAAATATGGTGCCATATCGGTCTGTGAGCATATAACACCTTTATGTTAATAAGACTGGCCTTCTGCACAAGCTGTGTTAATAAAAGTACTTTTTTGCGGATAACAGGTTGATTATGTTACTACCCAGCGCAGCCAACTATTAAACAAGTATAAAAAAACCCATAAACTGCAGAGCAATTTATGGGTGCTAAATTTATAAAATATGACGATTTATCAGTCAAAAAACGAGCAGTCAGACTTTAAATGAGTCGTCAGACTTTGTATATGGCTTTTTGTAGAACGCGATATCACAGAGCCTTATACCAATTTTGCCAAAACGGCTTGTCCCATTTGCTGACAGCCAACTTGGGTCAATCCGGCTTCACTAGGATCTAAAATATCGAGCGTACGAAGTCCATCATCTAGCACGTCGCTGACTGCTTGTTCAATGGCTTGGGCGGCCGTTTCTTGTTTAAAGGTATAGCGCAGCATCATAGCAACAGATAATATCGTCGCTAGTGGGTTGGCCTTATCTTGCCCTGCGATATCCGGTGCCGAGCCATGACAAGGCTCGTACATGCCTTTTCCTGACGCATCAAGACTGGCTGATGGCAACATACCAATGGACCCTGTCAGCATCGCAGCTTCGTCAGATAAGATGTCACCAAACATATTGCCCGTCACCATAACGTCAAACTGTTTTGGGTCTTTGATCAGCTGCATACACGCATTATCAGCATACATATGTGATAACGCCACATCACCATACTCAGCCTGCTGCATCTCAATCATCGTCTGCTTCCACAGCTCAGTGACCTCTAAGACATTGGCCTTATCCACTGAGCAGACTTTGGCAGCACTACCTGTCGCGGCTGCCCGCGTTTTTGCCAACTCAAATGCCACCTTGCCGATACGCTGAATCTCGCTTGTGCTATATACCATGGTGTTATAGCCTTGCTGCTCACCATTATCTAGCGTACGAATACCGCGCGGCTCCCCAAAATAGATCCCGCCTGTCAGCTCACGCACAATTAGTAGATCGAGACCTGAGATGATTTCAGGCTTAATGCTCGAGGCATTGGCCAACTGGGGATACAGCTTTGCCACACGTAGGTTGGCAAACAAGCCAAGCTCACCGCGAATCTTTAGAAGACCACGCTCAGGACGCTTGCTGCGCTCGATACCATCCCATTTTGGACCACCGACCGCGCCTAGTAATACTGCATCGGCGGCACGGGCACGAGCCAAGGTCTCATCTGGTAAAGGCTCGCCTGTCGCATCGATGGCGACGCCGCCGATCAGTCCAGATTCGAGGGTCAAATTTAACGCAAACTTATCATTGACGGCATTTAATACATCAATGGCTTGGGTCATAATCTCAGGGCCGATGCCATCGCCCGCTAGTGTCAAAATCGTTGCCATACTGATCCTTTTTCATAGGTTTTTATTGAATAATATTGCTATGGGTTTTTGCTGAAACGTACCAAAAGATACGCCCTCGCTACAGCGTATTTCGCGACTTTTAAGGCGTGCCTTTATCCCAAAACTGCGTTAAACATGAAACAAACGACAGTCAAGCAGGCTATCTGGCATAGATAGATGACCTCAACGTATTAACCAGATTTTTATATACGGGTTTCTACAAACTCACCTCGATGCTTGCTATCTAACTGCTTACAAAACCGGCGCTGTACGGTACTACCCTGTAGCAGATCAATGCATAAAGGCTCGGGCGACGCGGTCTCTAGCAAGCTGCCTGACTTGTTACTGGTTTTTTTTTGATAAGCACGTAACTGATAAGTCCCTGCCTGAGTAAAATCATGAATCATGGCAAAACGCTCAACATAGCCCACGTTGTTTTCTGGATAGAAGTTGACGTGAATTTCGCGCTTGGCTGGCATGACTCTGGCATAGTAATTGGTCAATCCTGGCATTGCAGAGGCGGATAGCGGCACTATCTTGATCGACTTTTTATTGGCAAGCGGCGTCATCTCTGCACTGGTTGGGGCTTTTTTTGTGCCCTCTGCAAGCGTCATCACCATGGCTGGATTTACCGGCTCGTGACTGTCAGGAGCGATGACGAGTGTTTTATCTATCTGCACGATTTCGCAGTGATAGGTTCCAACACACGCGATACTTACCTCGCCTGCGACTGGCTGAATATGGCCTGCCCATACTTTGGCATTTTCGGCTTCATCGATTTTTTGATAACCGGTTAATAGCTGGCAGCCTGACATTAAAAAACTGGCAGCAATCACTGTACTGGTCCACAAAGCATAACGTGTTTTATTCATAATGGCGGCTACTATTAATAATAAGGAAGATAAAAACAACACAACGACCCCCTTATTTTAGCCAGTTCACCGCCATAACTCAACGCTGCATTACTATTGTTCAGCACTTTACTCACCGTGGTTTAAAGGCGCTTTGTTTATGCTTGTACGTCATTAAACACCCAAGGTGTTTTTTGTTTCATCTTGTCCTCATACGCTCTGATGGCGTCGCCTTGCTGCAAAGTCAGTCCGATGTCATCAAGACCATTTAACAAGCAATGCTTACGAAACTCATCGACCTCAAAAGCGTACTCTTCACCGCTTGGAGTGATGACCACTTGACGCTCAAGATCGGCGGTGAGCTCATAGTCTTCATTGGCCATGGTCGCTTTCATCAATTCATCGACAATCTCTTCGTCTAAGACGATGGGCAACATACCGTTTTTAAAACAGTTATTATAAAAAATATCGGCAAAGCTTGGCGCAATAATCGTACGAAAGCCATATTCTGACAGTGCCCAAGGCGCATGCTCACGGCTTGAGCCACAGCCAAAGTTTCTGCGTGCCAGCAAAATGGTAGCACCTTGATAGCGGGGCTGATTTAAGACAAAATCAGGGTTGATCGGGCGTTTACTATTATCTTGCCCCGGAAACCCTTCGTCCAAATAACGCCAGTCGTCAAATAGATTGACGCCAAAACCGGTGCGCTTAATGGACTTTAAAAACTGCTTGGCGATAATCTGGTCGGTATCGACGTTTGCGCGATCAAGTGGGCAAACGATACCCGTTTGGGTGTTATAAGCTTGCATAGTTTTTCCTATCAATTCAATGAGGGAGTTATGGATGGACGGTCTTAAAACGTACGCACATCGACAAAGTGACCCGCCAATGCTGCTGCTGCTGCCATCGCAGGACTAACCAGATGCGTACGACCGCCGTTACCTTGACGGCCTTCAAAGTTACGGTTAGAGGTTGAGGCACAATGCTCTCCAGGCTCTAGCTTATCGGCATTCATCGCAAGGCACATCGAACAGCCAGGCTCACGCCACTCAAAACCCGCCTCCGTAAAGACGGTATCCAATCCTTCTGACTCTGCCTGTTGCTTGACCTGCCCTGAGCCCGCCACCACGATCGCCTCTTTAATATTGTCAGCGACTTTGCGGCCTTTGATGACCGCAGCAGCATCACGCAAGTCTTCGATACGCGAGTTGGTGCATGAGCCAATAAAAATACGATCAAGCTGGATATCGGTAATCTTTTGCCCTGCACTTAGGCCCATATAGGTGTATGCGCGTAGCCAGCCTTCTTGTTGCGCCTCATCGATAGCTTCGTCAGGTGTCGGAACAGACTGAGTAACATCGACGACCATTTCAGGTGACGTGCCCCAAGACACCTGCGGCGCAATCTCACTACCATCAATCTCAATTACGCTATCAAATACGGCATCATCATCTGAGTATAACGTACGCCAATAAGCTTCGGCTTGCTCCCACTGCTCCTCGGTCGGCGCATAAGGACGACCTTTGACATAGTCAATCGTTGTATCATCGACCGCCACCATACCAACGCGTGCGCCCGCCTCAATCGCCATATTACAGACGGTCATGCGCCCCTCCATGCTCATGTCTTCGAACACTTGCCCTGCAAATTCAATGGCGTATCCTGTGCCGCCTGCCGTACCGATTTTGGCAATAATCGCTAGCACCACATCTTTTGGTGTCACGCCAGCGCCAAGCGTACCATTGACTCGGATTTGCATATTTTTTGATTTCTTTTGAATCAAACACTGAGTGGCTAGTACGTGCTCAACCTCAGAGGTACCGATACCATGCGCTAAACAACCTAGCGCGCCATGAGTGGCGGTATGTGAATCACCGCAGACCACTGTCATACCGGGCAACACCAAGCCCTGCTCAGGACCGACCACGTGCAAAATACCTTGACGCGCATCATTGATGGTAAACTCAGCAATATCGAACTTGCTACAGTTTTCATCCAACGTCAGTACCTGCAGGCGCGATACGTTGTCTTTGATACCCGACACGCCCTCTAAGCGCTCTTTGGTCACTGTTGGGACGTTATGATCTGGGCTTGCGATATTCGCAGACAGACGCCACGGTGTGCGATTGGCCAGCTCTAAGCCTTCAAAGGCTTGCGGACTTGTCACTTCGTGCAGCAAATGGCGATCGATATAAATCAGGCTCGAGCCATCATCACGCTTGGTGACTTCGTGAGCGTTCCAAAGTTTGTCATATAACGTTTGACCGGCCATATTGCTATCCTTTATTGATTGCTAATTGCTAATTGCTCAGTTTTTCACTTACTTACTATTTTAACTGACTTACTACTTTCACTTACTTACTATTTTTACCTGCTTGCTATCGGTAAGCAAAAATGAGGTCTAGTCCAGTTGGTATGTCCTATCTCTACGCCAACGCTTTGTCAGGTCGGCATACTTATCTAGTATTTATTGCTAAAAACTGCGCTTAAAACAAGCGTTATACGAAAAAACACCGCCGTTTATGCAATAAATATGTGACAATACGTCTCGATGTCTTGTGATTATAGCAGGCTAATCCTATAATAATAATTGATGATTTTTACATAGACACAAACTTTTATTTCTAATACATTGTGATTGGGTCAGCCAACTTTTATTTATAGCTTACAAAGTAGCTAAGGACATCCGTTTGAACACCACAAATTTGACGACATTCGTTACCGTTATGCACACTGGCAGCATCTCAGGCGCAGCCGAAAAGCTGTTTATCACTCAGCCTGCAGTCAGTAAACGTATCAAAAATTTGGAAGATGAGTTTAACATCACTTTGTTCGATACTGTCGGACGCGGTATTGTACCCACGCAAGCGGCGACCGAAATGCTGCCGCATGCCAAACGCTGGCTTGAGGATTATGAAAACTTCAAGATAAACCTGCAGCACTCCCAGCATATTGTCTCAGGTAAGCTGATCATCGGTACCAGCCATCATATTGGCCTACACCATTTAGCGCCTGTCCTCAAACACTTTATCCAAGCGTATCCTGCCGTCCAGCTAGAAGTGCATTTTGTCGATTCAGAGGCGGCACACAAAGCAGTATTAGATGGTGACTTGTCACTGGCGTTTGTCACTTTGCCACCTGTCTACGACAAGCGGCTAACCTACCATACGCTTTGGTCTGACCCTTTATACTTTATGACAGGCACTTTGTCACCATTGGCGACCAAATCCAATGTGACGCTCGAGCAGTTGGCTCGCTATCCTGCGATTTTACCGTCGGCCAATACCTTTACCAGTCAGATTACGCTGGCTGAGTTTGCCAAGCATAACCTCAAGCCTTATGCGACCATGAGCACCAACCCATTAGAGTCTATTCGTATGCTGGTCTCTGTCGGTCTTGGCTGGTCGGTACTGCCGCAGACCATGATCAGTCAAGACTTAGAGCGTATCGATATGGCGGACAATATCGAGTTACAGCGTTATTTGGGCGTGGTCATCAATCCAAAGCTGACTCAATCTAGCAGTGTGACGGCGCTATTGGATTTATTATCCCCTATCGATTAATAAAGTGATTCATACTATATAGCATCAGTCAAGCCGCATAATTCTTGTGCCTTACCACTAGCATACACGCCATTCGCATTTGTAGTAGTCATACGTTATAATACGCTTGACGTTGTTTTTATAACAAAAATTTACCATATGAACACTGATAGTCATATATTGAACACTTCGAGTAATATATGATAGGTGTCAGTAGGTTTAATGGTTTTAAATGATTGGTTATATTGGCGACCAATATAGTTATATAACTATAGGTATATAACTGGCAAATGCGATAAAGCGAAGCATCGACTTTTTGATTTGCTCCTTATTGAATGACAATCTTTATTGACTACGCCATGTGCTATTTATGAGCGGATGATTTGGTCAATAATCGCAGTGTCATGATCTATATACCTTCGCCCTAGAGCAACGCCAATCATATAAAACTAACAGCAGATATTGAATCAAAGCCATTATGTCCTACTTAATGGCTTTTTTTGTCTTTAGATATTGTTTTGGACAACGTCTTGTAACACTTACTCTTTATAGTTAAAAATAATTACCGCCAACAACGTTGGTTAAGGACAATTTATATGAACGGAGTTTCTAGTGGCGTGCTGATATCGCTTGCCGCCTATTTCTTAGTGATGATTGGGATTGGCATTTATGCTTACTTTAAGCAGGCCAATGACACAGAAGGCTATATGCTCGGTGGCCGTAATCTCAGCCCAGCAGTAACGGCACTCTCAGCGGGTGCCTCAGATATGTCAGGCTGGCTATTGCTTGGATTACCAGGCGCTATGTATGCCGATGGCGTGGTTAGTGCTTGGATTGCCATCGGTCTGACATTGGGTGCTTTTTTAAACTATATCATCGTGGCACCGCGTCTTCGGGTGTATACCGAAGTAGCTGACAACGCTATTACCCTACCCGATTACTTCGCCAACCGCTTTGAAGACAAGTCGCACATGCTACGTGTCATCTCAGCCGTTGTCATCATTCTATTCTTTACCGTCTATACCGCTGCAAGTCTTGTAGGGGGTGGTAAACTGTTTGAAAGCTCATTAAATCTATCTTATAGCACAGGCCTATGGGTCACCGCTGGTGTGGTCGTCATTTATACCTTGTTTGGTGGTTTCCTTGCCGTGTCGATGACGGACTTTGTACAGGGTGTCATCATGCTGTTTGCCATGGTGATCGTCCCTATCGTTGCCTTGACAGATCTGGGCGGCGTATCAGCCACGACTGATGCCATCAGAACCATCGATCCTAGTATGCTCGATATCACAAGCGGCATGACAGCACTTGGTATCATCTCGCTACTCGCTTGGGGATTAGGCTATTTTGGTCAACCGCATATCATCGTGCGCTTTATGGCGATTCGCTCAGTGCGAGATGTTCCAACAGCGCGTAACATCGGTATGAGCTGGATGATTATCAGCTTGATCGGTGCTTGTGTGACGGGTATCGCCGGTCGCGCTTACGTACAAAAAACCGCGATGACCCTAGATGATCCTGAGACCATCTTTTTGGTATTCACGCAGTTTTTATTCCATCCATTGGTTTCAGGCTTCTTGTTAGCGGCCATCTTGGCAGCGATCATGAGTACCATCTCATCTCAGCTATTGGTGGTATCAAGCTCATTGACTAAAGATGTGTATAAGCTGTTTTTTGATAAAGAAGCACCAGAGGCGCGCCAAGTACTGGTCGGCCGTATTTCTGTGATTGTCGTCGCTGTCATCGCTATCTTATTAGCGTCGAACCCAGACAGCTCAGTACTGAACCTCGTTTCTAACGCTTGGGCAGGATTTGGCGCGGCATTTGGCCCGCTCGTTATCTTTAGTCTGACATGGCGCGGTATGAACCGTAACGGCGCTGTCGCCGGTATGGTCGTCGGTGCCTTGACAGTCATCCTATGGGTCTATGGTCCATTTGAGATGAATGGCATACCACTAAATAGTTGGTTATACGCCATCGTTCCAGGCTTTATTTTAAGTACCATTGCTATCTTTGCAGTGAGTATCATGACTGGCGGTCCAAGACCTTCGGTATCTGCCAAATATAAAGAGATGGAGCTGAATTTAAACAAATAAGTTCATAAACTATCGAACACTAAAAAACCCTCCCAAGAGATGGAGCTGAATTTAAACAAATAAGTTCATAAACTATCGAACACTAAAAAACCCTCGCTATCCGAGATAGCGAGGGTTTTATTTGGCTAATACAAAACTGATAAGATACTTAGAAAGTCTTGGTTAATAATACCGTCGCTGATTTTTCATCACGATCATCATAATAACCAAAGTTACTAGAGGTCGTTTCATAGTCAAACACCAGTCTTGGAGTCAGACCAAGCACCGTGATATCACGCTTCCAGACTTGTAGACCTAGTGAGGTGGTTTTATCCTCGCGTTTTGTACCCGGCTTACCGCCCACTGCATTATAGTAGCCCAACCATGCACCACTACCAGCTGGATAGGCATCTGCAGGATCTTCGTACTCTTTGATACCATAGCCTGCTGTCGCAAGGGTAGATATACCGTGCTTCCATTCACGCCCCCAACCGACATTGACAGAATTGCGATCGTAGCTGATGATGCTTGATTTGGGGACATCGTTTTGGTAATTACCCAATCCACCATAGAAGTACTCTTTGGCATCTTTGATATAAAATGCGTTTAGGCCAAGGAACTGACCATCGGTTTCTCGGTTTTTATTGTCGTCATCCTCAAACGTTTCATTGGACAAAATACCGGTGGCCGTCAATTTCAACTTTGGTTTTACCCAGCGTGAGCCGCTGACCGTAACCCCTTTACGTAGGCTATAATCTTCTTCATCGTAATACCGCTTGGTCACAAACGGCGTGAGTGAGACATCATTTTTGGCATCATCATAACCAATACCAGCAGAAGCGGTCAGCAGATAATCGTTATAATCCGTCTCATCCCAGTAGCCTTTTAGTGAGGCATTTCCGCCTACGGTTGCATAAAAATTCTCAGGTAAATTAAAGCGCTTATTGGCACTGCCAGACACCTGAATACCGTTGGCCGTTTTTTGTTCGATTGAACGCCCCAGACTAGATTGAATAGACTTAGACGGCGCGTCATTGATATTGCTATCTCTGACATAGCTGGCTGAGGCGTTAAACTTCCATTTTTCTGAACTATTTATTTGAGCCAACGATTTTTGAACTCTCGCCATCACAGGCGCTGGTAAATCAACCGACTGTAGCTTTAAAAACTGCTCTTTTGCGGCGGCATACTGCTTATCTGCTTGCATGGCAATCGCCATATTTAGGCGTACAGGGTGAAAATCTGGATCTGCTGCGAGCATCTCACGGTAGATTGCAATGGCTTGCTTGTTTTTGGCTTCACTGCGATATATTAAGGCGTCAGCGAATTTGATGAGCATGGGATCATTGGTTTTAAGTGCTTTATAATGCGGCAATACTTCTTTTACCGTGACCATATCTTGCGCGGCTAATGCATCATTTAAAAACTTACTAAACGCCGCTGGGTTGGCTTTTAACGCCGCCAAATTGTATGTCGTGGCGGCAGCAAGTTGCTGACGACTTTTGATGGCACGCTGCGCCTCTGTATCAGAAACCGCGGTAGATGGCGCTGTGGGATCTGATACTGCTGTTTGATTTTCACGTTTGAGCAGCTCAGTTGCTTGATCAATCTCAGGCTCTATGTCTGGTGGCGCATCTTCTGCCATGACGGGGACAGAATAAGCCATCATTAGTGAAACACAGAGCGTAAGAGGTTTGAGCATATGTTGATTATTCATGGGTATCCTTACCTAAGTATGATCATTAATCTTCCAAACTTAATCATCCTAAGGGATTTTAAGCGCTTAAGCGAGCAAAAAAGCGTCCTAAGACGCTTTTTCGTTTGGGTTGTACAGTCATATTCCTTTATTGCTTTTCGGCGCCAAAGGTTCCTTGAAAGGTCGTGCCTGTTCCTGGCGTGGTACCTGTTCCTGCTACATTACCAGGTTGAGCTTCTTGATAAATGCCTCCTAGGAACTTTGCACCATCACCATAAAAACCACCTGATGTCGCAATATTGTCCTTACTACCAGCGAAAGTATTTCCGGTAATATTAGCACTGATGCCAATGTTTTTATTAATACCAGCAAATGTCAGCTCACCTGTCATAGAATCATTGACGAAATCTACATTAAATGTCGATGTGCCATTGACCACTGGGTCTTTGATAGCGCCTGAGCCTAAATGCAGATTGTCCATGTAGGTGGCCACGCCAGCATATTGAACATTACCATCAGTTGGCATATTCTCAGTTGCTTGGCCCATAACGTAGACATTGGTATAGCGTGATTTCACCCCACTACCGATACCACTTTCTTTAACAAGATCGCCGTAGACATGGCCTATTTGCATCTGTGTGTCAAAGTTTCTATACACAGAGTCGTAATTATATTTTAAATCAATGTCACCAATGATAGATCCTACGTTTTTAAAAGTAGCAACGTTCTTATCCTTAGATTTCATGAAACCACTATCAGCATCAAAGGCGACATCATTATTTCTAACCGTTGTAATCATAGCAGGTTGCTTGAATTTGTTAGGTTTAACAATATCAAGACGGGCTGCAAACTTATCATAGCTTGGCAGATTATCTACAGCACTATCTTCAACTATGGTCGGTGTCGTCTCTTCACCTTCACCCGTTGTAGTGGTAAAGGTTTGATTATCTGTCACAAACTGACGATAACCAATCGCGTCATCGGTGCCTAAGCCTGATACGCTACTAATGGTATTGCTCATAACACCTGTTACTGCTTTAGGTTCTGGTACTGGCTCTGCGCTTGGGTCCACCTTAGTGGCACCATAAGTACCTTTACCATCAGCAACTTGATATACACCGCCTAAAAGCTTGGCATCTTCTCCAAAGAAGCCGCCCTTTGTATCAACGCCGTTCCAACTGCCAGCAAAACTATTACCATCAATCTCAGCTTTGATAACCTTCTCGCTAACGCTAGAGCCATCAAAGGATAACGTCCCATCGACTTGGCTATCAACAAAATCAACTTTGAATTCTGAAGTACCAATGATTGGATCTTTTCCAATGATCTCATTTTCACTATTGCCGATATAACTGGCTACACCGTTATAGTCAACTTTACCATCGTTAATTTCGTTAACGATATTGTACTGTGACAACTCCTTCATATACTGCATATCGGTATTATCTGTACTGTTACCTTGCACATAAGTATTAGACAAGGTATCTAATCGAATACCATTATTAGAAGTCTTGAGATCGCCGTACAAATGACCAACCTGCATCTGATCATCGTAATTTTTATAAACTGAAGTATATTTAAAACGTCTGTTCAAATACCCTGCTCCCAACGAATACAGAGAGCTCTTTTTAAATCCTTCTCCGTAGTCTTCATCAGTTGCGTCTCGTAACTGGAAGCCAGTAGTGGTATTTGAATCGTAACGTTTAGAACCAGTTGCTATTAAATCAACGTTGAGCTCATCGTAGTTGGAAGAAGTATTGGTATTAATAGCACTATTGTCACTGCCCGAAATGGTATTTTGGAAACCAGAGACAGTAGCATTCGCAGCTACAACTGGATTGTTTGGCGCTGGTGGCAATTGTTGTGCGGCGGCCAAAGCATCTTCAGCAGCTTTGGCTCTAGCCTCAGCCTCTAATCTTGCCGTTTCAGCCACATCAGCGCGTGCATTCGCTTCTAGCTGTGCTTGTTCAGCATCGGCTGCTTGTTGCTTGGCTTCGGCTACTTTCTGTGCGGCCTCTGCTTTGGCATCACCGATGGCAGCTTGAGCTGCAGCTTCAGCTTGGATCACAGCCTCTTCTGCTGCAGCTCTGGCATTCTCAGCGGCTAGTCTTGCGGCTTCTGCTGTCGCTGCGGCTTCTAGAGCAGCGGCTTCGGCCGCTTCGGCGGCGGCGGCGCGTTCTAAGGCGGCGGCGAGTTGATCTTCACCATTACCGGCGTTTGCTAAGTTTTCTTCTGCTTTTGCTAGGGCTTCTTGTGCTTTCACAGCGTCTGCTTGCGCTTTTTCTGCAGCCGCTTGGGCAGCAGCAGCTTGCGCTTGAACACCAGCGATGGCTGCATTGGCTGCATCCGCATCTGCTTGTGCTTTTATCGCTGCTTTTTCTGCTGCGGTCTGCTTGTCACTCTTGGCACCATAGGTACCTTGAGCGCCATTACCTTCATAAACACCGCCTAGATACTGAGCATCTCCACCAAAGAATC
>NZ_JAPEHS010000079.1:0-11419 GCF_028823565.1 Psychrobacter sp. A3 | reverse complement strand
CCGTATTCACGCGTTAAGTTTTTGTACATGGCAAACATATAGCTGACCTCACGGCCGCCGACACCGATATCACCAGCTGGCACATCGATGTCTTTATTGACATAGTGGTGCAGCTCACGCATAAACGCATAGCAAAAGCGGCGAATTTCGCTGTCTGTTTTGCCTTTAGGATCAAAATCAGCGCCCCCTTTACCGCCGCCCATCGGCAGACCTGTCAAAGCGTTTTTGAAAATTTGCTCAAAGCCCAAAAACTTAAGCACTGACTGGTTGACGGTTGGATGAAACCGTACGCCGCCTTTGTAAGGGCCAAGAGCGTTGCTGAACTGGACACGCCAGCCGCGGTTGACTTGTACTTCACCTTTATCATTTTCCCAGTTGACGCGAAAGCAGATAATACGATCTGGTTCAACCAAACGCTCGAATATCTTCATTTTTTGAAATTCAGGATGGGCATCGTATATAGGCGCGATAGTCAGTGCCACTTCTTTTACGGCTTGGACAAATTCAGGTTGATGGGCGTAACGCGCTTCGACTTTTTCGATGGCCTGACTGATACTCATATAGGTTCCTTAGGGTAAAAATGGTGGACGTGTTTATTTACATCGATGTCGCGTCGTATGGCAACAAACGAAGGGGATTATGGACATTGATGTAAGACTACAATCGCCCCTATACACTGCGGTATATAGAGGCTCGTGGGAGTAGAAAAGCGGGATAATGTGACGCCTGAACAAGACGCTCAGTAGCAATGACCGTTTCTATCCTGTAACTATATATCATTTTTTTGGCGTATAAGTCTAGTGAATATCACCATCATGAAAAGTTATGGTCAACGTTTTGTGTATAAATCATTCGTTTGTCTGGCCGCTACGCAGGCTGCTAGGCATTGAGAACATAAAGTAAAGCGCTGGGTAAATGAAACAAAAATTGCTACAGGCCTACTGTCTGATTGCAAGTGGCTGAGCCAAATAGAAAGAATAAAACCCTATCGCCAACTTTAGTTCGTCTTAAAATTAAAAACAACAGATAAAAGGTTGATAATGACAACTAGACGGTCAAAAAATAGCAGAACCCAGCCATTTGTTTGCTGTAACATATATCAATATAAGTAGTAAGGGTTTATAATGATCGACGTTTGCTTCAGCCCTTTTTAGTGTCGCTGATAGTGATCTCATCCATTCAATAACCTGTGATAGAGAAAATGATATGCGTACAGATTCGTTCCAGCAAATCTTGGAAGACCTAAACAGCTCATCTGCCGATGTCGAAGCATCTGCCCTAATTTCTAACGATGGTTTAATGATCGCATCAGCCCTACCGTTAGGCGTTGATGAAGACCGTGTTGGCGCTATGTCAGCCGCTTTATTGTCATTGGGTGACCGTGCAGGTCGCGAGCTGGCGCGTGGTAGTATCGATCGTATTATGATCCAAGGCGAAAAAGGCTATGTCATCATGACCTCAGCAGGCGATGAAGCGGTATTGACCATCATGGCCAAGTCAAACGCCAAGCTCGGTTTGATCTTTTTGGACATCAAACGCGCCTCAGAAGCCCTAGCAAAACTTATTTAATCGATCACTATTTGCCAGTCAATCACGACGAATACAACGATAGATAAATACAACGATAAATAAAGGAGATTACTATGGGTTCTCCAATCCCTGATGCACCAAAGCCGGATATGCCAGCTGAGCAGATGACGCTGACTTACTATGATGGCACCTCTCGGACTGTCTATGATACAGGTGTAGAGCGTCCCTACCCAGATGGTAAACTCATTGTCTCGCGTACCGATTTAGACGGCATTATCACTCACGTCAACGACGCCTTTGTCGAGATTAGTGGCTATGATATCGATGAGCTCATCGGTCAACAGCACTATATTCTGCGTCATCCTGATATGCCAAAAGCCGCTTACAAAGACCTGTGGGATACTGCTGAGTCTGGACAAAAATGGCATGGCTATGTCAAAAATTTATGCAAAGACGGCAGTCACTACTGGGTATATGCCACGGTCGTGCCCAATGTTCGCCGCGGCGAAACTGTAGGATATACTTCAGTACGCCGTAAGCCATCACGCAGCAAAATCGAAGCGGCAATGGCTCAGTACGCCCAAATGAAACAAAATGAGGAAGGCTAAATCATGACGACACACAATATGTTAATCGCCCCTGATTTTTCGCCTGAGCGTTTTGCAGGTTGGCATATGTTTAACACCTTGATTCAAAAGCGTGCCAACTTAAACATGCACCTAAATACGCCAGCCTCACACGCAGAGCAACAACAAATCATCACGGCTGGGAACATTCAGGTCATCTATGCCAACCCTTTTGATGCGGCAACTTTGATCCGTGAACAAGGCTACAAAGCGGTCGCACGTCCTATCGGCAAATCTGACGAAATGGTCATCGCCGCTGGTGCCAACAGCGACATCAACGCCTTAGAAGATATCAAAGCTGGTGCCACCATCGCGATGGCAAACAACCGCGATGTCAAGCTGATCGGTTTGCGCCTGCTTGAGGCTGTCGATATAGAAGAGTCTGATCTGAGCTGGGATGTCACCGAAACATATCAAGCTGCCGCGCGTAAAGTCATCAAAGGCGATGCGCAGGCAGCGTTCTTTTTGGCAGAGGTATTTCACGGTTTTTCTCGTCTGACCAAAACTCAGCTATCGGTACTGATCGAAAGTGATTTGGCTGATATCAGTCATGTACTGCTGATCAAAGACGATTTTCCAGATACCGATATCTTTATGAATGCCATCCTCAACCTGCACAACGACCCAGACGGTCAAGAAGCATTGGCCGAGCTGGGTATGCCGCAAGGATTTGAGGCCATGGATGAAGAAGACGCCGAGTTTATGATTGATTTGATGGAAACCTTGCTTGATTAGTCGTTACTTGCTATCTTGCTTTGGCTGATTTTATTTTTTCATGGTCGATGACAGTCGTCATCGCCGTGATTATTGGGTCATGTCCATACAACGCAACACCATAGGCGCAGCCGCTATCAAGGCAAGAATAACCGCAACGAAGATGTGACCTAAAGGATCCTGTTATGTCTGATGTAGATCTGATCAAAGAAGCCGAGACCGAGGCGCGCCGTGCGTTTCGCTTTTACTCACGCAAAGTATTTTTGGCACCTGCCAATCGTCACTTTCATGAGCAGCGTATCAATGCTGCCCTACTGCTGAGCGAAAAAGAGCCGCTACAGGGCGCGGTGGCAGATTTTTTTTATGGCTGCTGGTACGATATTCCTTACGATGTCAATAACCTATTTACCCGTATTAAAGACCGTCTGTACCCTCATGTTGCACAAGGCTTTCGCGACTGCATTGACAAAAAACGCTACATCCAGCGCAACAGTATGCTGGCGACGCGTTGGAGTGTGTTGATATCGCCGTCGCTCAATGAGCAAAAACAGCGACTGCGCATCAGTAGCGACGATGCCAAAGAAATCTCCAAAGACATCACCGCCGAGCTAATGCAAGCACGTGCCGAGGAGGACTGGGGCACGATTGAACAAATCGAAAACGAGTTTTTTGCCCACTGTATCGCTCGCAATGACCGTCTGGCTTTTTCTTTGGTTTGGTTTCGCTTAGGCAAAAGCGACTGGCACTTTGACGAGCGCTGGAACAACTGCCAACAACGTCTTGACCAAACCAAAACCATCAAAACTTAACTTATTGCCTGTTTTATAATTTCATCACAATGGTAGCCGCTATGTCCTCTTACTTAAATGCTGATAAAACCTATCTTACCCTAACCCCAGCCGGTATTTTTGAGGCATTTTCCCAAAGCGAACCTACAGAGGAGCAGCTATCGTTACAAGACCTACTCTCTTATGAGCAAACCCTACTCGCCGCTGATTGGCTAGAGCGCTACTCTGAGACGTGGTTACAGCGCTTTATAGAGGCCGGCTGGATCGAAAAGTTGTCCCTGTTTTTGCCCGCGCCCAACTTACCATTGGATCAGTTTTTGCCTTATGTCGTCGCAAGTCTATCTGGTAAACGCCGTGCCGCTATCGGCTCTGATGAGGGCTTTTGTCTGGCGCGCATCGGCTATAACCAAGAAGAAGCGGATATGCTGAGTGTGGCGGCGGGTGTTGACTTTTCAGGCTTTATGCTGCGCCAAAAACAACGCGGCTGGGCAGTAGAAAGCCAAGCAATTTCGTTTTTTCAGCAGGTTGACTTGTTGATTCCTGAGACCAGTTTTGTGTTTTTGTGGATTGATGGCTCAGGATATGTGCTGATCATCGATGGCGAGCCGCTCACCAATAGCCGCGCTTTTGTAGAGCTGGTTTGGGCACTCAAAACCTCTGGACTCCGATTTTTAAATTAAGCATCTATGGCGTACTTGCTCATAACTCGTGACGGTCATGACTTTTATAAACATAAAAATAGACATGACTGACGTATCATATTCTCATTAAGAGGCACGCACCCCACTTCTATGTTTGCGTTTATAGCAGACAACTTGGTGCGGTGCGCGCTCTTTTTATCCACAACGCCCTCCTTTATCTTTATACCATACCGCCATGCTTTTATATAAGCAAAGAGATAGCTGACGGCGGCACACTTCGCAACGATACTACCCTCATACGTAACAGTAGCTGGCACCGTATTGCGTCATACTGACCTTTGACGTATGCCAACCTTTACTTGTCTGTTTTTGTGGCTTGTAAGCGTATCTTAGAAGTCGGCTACGGCATGGCGTTGTCTAGCCTGCTACTCAACCACAGACGTGCTGATTTTACTGCAACTGACTATCATCCGACGGTTGAGTATTTCCTTGATCGTAATACCACTTTAAACAATAACAAAACGCCTGACGTGCTGGCCGCATCTTGCCACTGCTGGCGCGTGATCCAGTGAGCCATTAGGGGTTTGTAAAATCCGCTGTGACATTGCTTGGTCAAAAAAAAACAAACCAAAGTTTATTTAATAATATGATTGCAATCGCAATATCATTCTTCTAGCATGAATTGATAGATAGCAATTGCGCATAAACCTCAAATAACTTTGAACAATATCAATTATATAAATAATATCAGGCAGATAGATATGAAAAATACCAACACTCCCCTACGTATCGACATCGTCTCAGACGTGGTGTGCCCTTGGTGCGTCGTTGGCTACCGCCAACTGGCCGCAGCGCTTGAGCAAAGCAATACAGACCATGAGATACATTGGCACCCTTTTGAATTAAACCCAAAAATGCCAAAAGAAGGACAAAATATGCGTGAGCACATCATGGAAAAGTATGGCTCAAGTAAGGCAGAATCGGATGCCAGCCGTGCCAGAATAACAGAGGCGGGAAATGAGGTCGGCTTTCAGTTTCACTTCAACGACGACACACGGATGCACAATACCTTTAATGCGCACCAGCTCTTGCACTGGGCCGAAAAACAAGGCCACAGACATGAGTTAAAGCAAGCGCTTTTTGCAGCGCACTTCACGGACAACCGCGATATATCGGATAACGCGGTACTGGCCGATATCGCAGCAGAGGTCGGCTTAGATAGAAGCGAGGCACTGGCGGTCTTAGCAGACCAGCGTTTTGCTCGAGAGATACGCGCAGAAGAGCAGCACTGGCAGCAGCAAGGCATTCAAAGTGTGCCAGCGATGATTTTTAATGAGCGTCATTTAGTAAGCGGCGCGCAAGGGGTAGACAATTACCTCAATATCTTAGGGCAATTGGCCCATATGCCAGACTAAACCCTAAGCGTTGTCGATGAAAGGATATCTTATGCACGCTCACCCAACACCCGCGGTTATCGTCTTTGATGTCAACGAGACACTACTCGACATAACCACTTTAGCGCCGTTATTTGTACGCCTATTCGGTGACGAAAACATGCTCAGAGAGTGGTTTGCCCAGCTGGTGCTATACTCGCAAACCATGACGTTATCAGGGCTGTACACGCCTTTTGGTGAGCTGGGTATCGGCGCATTACAGATGAGCGCTGACATCCACCAAATCACGCTGACAGAGGACGATATCGATGAGTTAAAAGCGCATATGAGCAACATGCCTGCGCACTCTGACGCCGTCCCAGCATTGACCAAACTACGGGAGGCAGGGTTTCGTCTGGTGACGCTGACCAATTCAGCACCCAGCGCCGCCCCTACGCCACTAGAACAGGCAGGATTGACTACGCTTGCAGAGCAAATCATTCATCGCGCGCAAGGCTAATCGCTATGGTTTGTCTTGAGCATAAAAAAATACCGCCCCATAATAGGCGCGGTATTTTCAGCTTATCGTTTGCTGCTCAACTTAATGTTTACTCAGAAAAGTGCACCACCGAACGAATACTCTCACCTTTATGCATCAAATCAAAGGCCTCGTTGATGTCTTCTAACGGCATGGTGTGAGTGATGAAATCTTGTAGCGGAATTTCACCTGCTAGGTAGCGCTCGACATAGCCGGGCAACTCACTGCGGCCTTTGACCCCGCCAAATGCTGAACCTTTCCAAACACGGCCTGTCACTAGCTGGAATGGACGAGTTGAGATTTCTTGGCCTGCGCCTGCGACCCCGATTATGACCGACTCGCCCCAGCCTTTGTGGCAGCACTCTAGTGCTGAGCGCATGACATCGACATTACCGATACATTCAAACGAATAATCCACGCCGCCGTCGGTCAATTCGACGATGACATCCTGAATGGGCTTATCATAATTTTTTGGGTTGATGCAATCTGTCGCGCCAAGCTTTTTGGCCAACTCAAACTTGCTCTCGTTGATATCGATAGCGATGATACGGCTGGCTTTGGCCATTTGCGCGCCGATGATAGCGGACAGTCCGATGCCGCCCAGCCCAAAGATAGCAACCGTTGCGCCCTCCTCGACTTTGGCAGTATTCATCACAGCGCCCATGCCCGTGGTCACGCCGCAGCCCAGCAAGCAGACTTCTTCTAATGGCGCTTCTTTATTGACTTTGGCCAATGAAATCTCTGGCAACACCGTGTATTCAGAAAAAGTCGAGCAGCCCATATAATGGTAAATCGGCTTACCATCTTTGTAAAAACGCGTGGTACCATCTGGCATCAGGCCTTTACCTTGGGTTTCGCGTACTGCCGAGCATAGGTTGGTTTTACCTGAACGACACATTTTACAGACGCCGCACTCTGCGGTGTACAACGGAATGACATGGTCTCCGACTTGCACGCTGGTCACGCCTTCACCGACTTGCTCGACGATACCGCCACCTTCGTGACCCAAAATCGTAGGAAACACGCCTTCTGGGTCTTCACCAGATAAGGTGAACGCATCGGTATGGCAAACGCCGCTGGCGACGACCTTTACCAGCACTTCACCTTTTTTGGGTAGCATCACATCGACTTCTTCGATAGATAGCGGCTCATTTGGCCCCCACGCGATGGCGGCTTTGGACTTAATAAAATTATCTGACATAGTATTCTCTCTTGTAATCATAAATAAGTGATGGCGTTAATCACGCTCAGACCAATTTAACTTATAGCGCTTACACTGTAGAAGCAAGCGCTAGTTTGAGTCGTCTATAGGCGTTGATTTTATATTTTCCATTATAGTTGTTTCTGCTGTGATAACAATGTGTTATATTTGCAAATATCTTTTTCACAGTGGTAATAATCATGCGCTGGGATGGCATTAGTGAGTTTGTCTACGTAGCTGAATACGAGAGCTTTACCCGAGCGGCAAAGGATCTGGGCATCTCCACCGCGCAGGTCAGTCGGCAGATCAGCGCGTTAGAAAAACGCCTGAATATTAAATTGCTCTATCGTACGACACGGAAGGTATCGCTCACAGAAGAAGGGCGGGTGTTTTATCAGCATTGCCGCGGCGTGCTCGATGGCTTGGATGCCGCCGAGCAAGCGGTGAGTAACTTACAATCTAAGCCGCAAGGCAGAATCAAACTCACCGCCCCTGTCACCTATGGCGAGCAGCAACTATTGCCCCTAATCAATGACTTTATGGTGCAATACCGCGATATCGAAGTGACGGCCTTTTTGAGCAATCAAAAAATAGATCTAATAGAGGGCGGCTATGATCTAGCGGTGCGTATTGGCAAATTAAGCGACTCAACCATGATGGCAAAAAAACTCAGTCGCCGTACCAACTTTGTCTGCGCTGCACCTGCTTACCTAAAAAGATATGGTACACCGCACACACTGTCTGATCTGCACAAACATAACTGCCTACTTGGTACACGTGATTATTGGCACTTTATCGAAAATAATAAACAGGCTAACAAGGCAGTGGGTCAGCAAGCGCACAAACCAACGGATACAGAAAAAAACCTACGCGTTTCAGGCAGCGTGCAATATAACAGCGGTCATAGCTTAGTGGATGCAGCATTAAAGGGTCTAGGTATCGTGCAGCTGCCTGATTATTATGTGCAGCAATATCTGGCCTCAGGGGCATTGATCAGCGTACTGGATAACTATAGAGAGCCTGAAGAAAGCATTTGGGCGATTTATCCGCACAATCGTCATTTATCGCCAAAGATTCGCTTGCTGGTGGATTATCTGGCAGCGCGTCTGGCATAGTTGGCGCTCTTACATCATCGCTGATAAGATCCAGTTGTCACGCGCGCCTTTACTATGCATGGTTTATTACGCACAATGCTATAAAGCATCGCGCTTTGATATACAAAGAGTACTTATATAGTGAGTTCAGTATAAAAACGATACAGTGAGACTGGGATAAATTTTATGCAGCATCGAGCGGCGCAGGCACAGCACGCAAAGAAAATTTATACCAGTTCCACGTTGACATATAAGGTAGGCTGCAAACGCATGACCCACCTTTTTTCTGCTTTGAAAGAATGCGCTTATTCGCAGCCTTCAGCGCGTGCGATTTGCTCATGTAATTCTATTTTTAGCTTCTTTGCACATTCAATAATCTTTTTTCGATTGGCAGGTATAGCGCCATATTCAATCGCCGTTTTGCGCATTTGTACTGTCACATCATAGTGCGGATAGCTGGCGTCTCGGTGAAACAACCGCGTATCTATCTCAATCAAGGCGGCAAACTCATGGAGCTCTTGTAGGCTATCTGCCAGCATGTGGCACCATTTATAGCCTTTAAATTCTATCTGCATAAAATCGACATATATCGCCATAGAGTCGCCTCCTTTATTATCAATAGCTATTTTATCATGTGCTAAACAACGCTTTCACAAAACAGCCATTAGAACAATTCACGTGCATCTTTCTTAAGCTGCTTTAGGATAGTTTGGTACTCGCTATCATTGGTTTCAAGGCTGCTTAGACGTCCATAACGCAGCTGCCGATAGTTCTGCCTCATTTGCAAGATTTTTGCTTGTACAATCTCTGAATGCCCGCTATCTGTTAGCTTACTCACTTTACTGCTCTTATTACTACTTTTAGCAGTGGTATCGGCATTGATATCAGCGTCGATATCAGTATTTGAATCATTTTCTCGGCCATCAACCGCTATTGCCAAGCGCTCAAGCCAAGCCAGCTGCCCTTCACTCTCTTGACGAGCCAACTCTTTATCACTTTTACCAATACGTTTTGATAACTGTGCAAGTGGTAGGTCTGCTGGATGCCAACGCTTACGGCGACGTTGCCAAATGATTAAGATGACTATAGCCATCACCATGATAGCACTGACCGTCAGCCATATAATTTGCTGCATGATTGAGCGGATATTAAACCATTTGAGTAGCGAGTCGGCTTGCTTGTCCTGATCGTAACCAACGACATCTTTTTGCCAATAATAGCTGGCTTGATCGGAGAGGCGGCGTAAGGTTTGTAGCAGCTGATACTGCTGATAGCTGACTTGGGCAGCAGCACCGTCGCCAAACATCGCCGCGCCTTGCGACTGCGTCAGTGCATCCATACCCTGCTCGACACGCTCAGGCGCTACAAAAGCCGTCGGATCGACACGTAGCCAACCTTGACCGTCAAGCCAAACCTCCGTCCAAGCGTGCGCATCCTTTTGCCGCACTTCCCAAACATTACCACCGCGGCTGGGCTCGCCGCCTTGATAGCCTGCCACGACGCGTGCTGGAATACCAGCGGCGCGCATCATAAAGGTAAAGCTGGAAGCATAATGCTCACAAAACCCCGCTTTGGTCTCAAATAAAAACTCATCGATACGGTTATTATTCAGTTGTGGCGGAGACAGTGTATAACGAAAGTCCGTTTGGTTAATCCAGCGCTCCAGCGCCTGCATATAGCGCACAGGGTCTGAACCTGACTGAGCGAATAACTGCTGCGCCAAAGTTCGCGCTTGCAGGTTGCCGTCAGCTGGCAGTGTAAGATTGAGACGGCGTGATTCATCAGAGAGAACAGGGTCGATACGCATCGGTGCAAACTGCAATACGTCGTAGCGCAGCTGCTGAGTCACCGGCTGATCTTTTAATAAAGTAAAGTCTGAGGTGATTTTGACGTCTTGGCGCTGCGTAAACGGATAATCAAGCCCAAACAGCCAGTTTTGCTGCGTTGGCTCTAGGATAATCTCATAGTTGGTCGGCGCAACTTTCGCTTCATCAGGGATAGTTGCAAAGGCATTCTCAATCCAAGCAGGCGTTTGCGGTGCAGGCCGCCACTCTTGTTGCTGAGGGCTAGGACGCCACGTGACCCCATCAAACTCACTAAAGACCAAGCCGCGCCAATATAGCTGCTGCTGTGGGGGACGGTTATCTACAAACTCTACCCGAAATGCAAGCTCGGTCGATTGTCCCAAATTGGCAAAATCACCGGGTGACATACTATCAGAGACACCCGTGGTCACTTGCTGACCTGAGAGCTGCACTGACCATAGCGGTGGCAGGCGCGGGAAAAACAAAAACAGCACGACCAATAATGGCAATGCGCCAATACCCAGTACACCTAAAGTACGCAAGCGACCATCACCGCGCATATTACCGTCGTCATTTAACGCAATAAAGGCCAGCAGCACCGTCACTGCCCCCACGATTACCTCAAACGTCGTGACCAAGCCCTGATCCATCAAAAACAGTGCGGCGAGGACAAATAGCGATAAATTTAATACCACATAGGCATCACGGCGCTTATAGAGCTCCCACAGCTTGCTAATCAAGCATAGCACCAAAAACGCCACACCCATATCGAGGCCGAAAGCGGTGTGATAAGTCAGCCATAGTCCTGCCAGCCCTAACAAAAACCCGAGCATCTGCATGCCCTGATAGACGCGTTTTAGATGCGCTGTTTTTCTAAATCGCGCTTTCACACGCGGCAGCTGAGCAATAATACTGACCACCGCAAACCCCATTAGCCATAATGGCAGATGGGCTGCATGCGGTAAGATAATGACTACTTGGGCGATCAACACCCAATAATAGGCAGGCAAAGCAAAAAATTTGGCATATCCGCTTGGCTTTTCGCCGTGTACTATCTGTGCACTGCGATGATGACCCAAGGCCAGCTGCTCAAAGCTGGCAGTTTTTAT
>NZ_JAPEHS010000078.1:0-11716 GCF_028823565.1 Psychrobacter sp. A3 | reverse complement strand
CGGCGAATTATCTCATTTTTATCACCATTTTTAAAATGAGGACACGCCCTAGCCACAGATACGTATCACAGTATCAGACTCGCTTGTTTTTACTCGTTAATGTTCCGTAGCATACATGCTCAGATATAGGATTAGCTCATGCGCCAGTTAAGTACCCAAGATGCCGATTTTGATAGCCAGTTGACCGAGTTGCTTGCTTTTGAGACGGTCAATGATGCCGATTTGTTAACGACTGTTGATGATATCATCGCGCAAGTGCGTCATCAGGGTGATAGCGTGGTACTGGCATTGACTCAGCAATTTGACCAGCATCCAGCGACTACCATGCAAGAGCTAGAGCTATCTAAGGAGGCACTTGCTGAGGCCTTTGAGCAATTAGACGATACGGTGAAAACCGCCCTAAGCACGGCAGCTGCGCGCGTACAGAGCTTCCATGAGCGCCAAGTCCAAGACAGCTGGCAGTATGAAGATGCGCTGGGCAACCGTTTGGGACAAAAAATCACCCCGCTGGATCGCGTCGGCATCTATGTGCCAGGTGGTCTGGCCTCGTATCCCTCATCGGTTCTGATGAATGCCATCCCAGCCAAAGTCGCTGGCGTGAGTGACGTTATTATGGTCGTGCCATCGCCTAATGGTGTGCTCAATCCACTGGTGCTGGCCGCGGCACACTTGGCACAAGTGGACCGAGTCTTTACCATCGGCGGCGCCCAAGCGGTTGCTGCGTTGGCATATGGTACCGAGACGATACCAGCCGTGGACAAAATCACCGGCCCTGGTAATAAATACGTCGCTGCGGCCAAGCGCGCGGTATTTGGTCAAGTGGGCATCGATATGATTGCTGGCCCCTCTGAGGTGCTGGTGTACGCAGAAGGGCAGGCGCAAGATCGCGCAGATTGGTTGGCGATGGATTTGTTGTCACAAGCAGAGCACGACCGTATCGCCCAAGCCATCTTTGTAACGACCAGTCGCGAGCAGCTCGACGCGGTGGCAGCTGAAATCGAAAAAGCCTTGAGCGAGCTACCAAAAGCGGATATTGCGCGCGACTCATTACAAAACCGCGGCGCGCTGATTTTGGTCAAAGACCGTGCGGAGGGCATGGCAGTGATTAACCGCGTGGCGCCTGAGCATTTAGAGCTGTCGGTCGATGAGCCTGATGCCTTGCTCGCTAATATTCGTCATGCTGGGGCGATTTTTATGGGACGTCACACCCCTGAGGCCATCGGTGATTACTGTGCAGGCCCCAACCATGTACTACCGACATCGGGGACGGCGCGTTTTTCTTCACCGCTTGGTGTTTATGATTTTCAAAAAAAATCCTCTATCATCTATTGTAGCGAAGCGGGCAGTAAGCCTTTGGCCGAAACGGCAGATATTTTAGCGCAGCGTGAGGACTTAGAAGCCCACGCGCGCTCAGCTCGTTATCGTTATCAATAATCGGCGTGTCAGAGTGGCGTATGTGTTTACGCCAACGAGCAAGCGTTAGTTTTTTTAATATTAGGTCTGTAAACTTTGATAGTCTTTGTGGCTAATAGTAGGATAACTTATGAATGAGTTAAAGATAGATACCAGACTTTGGTCATCCAAAGCACGTAACTTGTCACCTTATGTACCAGGTGAGCAGCCGCAACACGACAATTTATGTAAATTAAACACCAACGAAAACCCGTTTCCACCCTCACCTAAAGTTGGTGAGGCCATTGCTCAGGTCTTAGCGCAGCAGGCGGATGATTTGCGCTTATATCCAGCGCCTGAGTCTGATGAGTTGCGCGCCGCTTTGGCTCAGCTATATGACCTTGATGCCAATCAAGTGTTTGTCGGCAATGGTTCAGATGAAGTGCTGGCGCTGGTATTTGCCAGTTTTTTCTTAAAAGAGCGCCCTGTGCTCTCGCCTGACATTGGCTATAGTTTTTATCCAGTGTATGCCCATACTTTTGGTATAGAGCTGGTGCAAATTGCGCTAGAAGACGATTTTAGTATCGATCCGGATGCTTATCGTCAGCCTTGTAGTGGCATCATTATCGCCAACCCCAATGCGCCGACAGGACTGCTATTATCGCTTGCGGATATTCGTAAGTTGGCAAGCGAGCATTCAAACTCGGTGATTGTGATTGATGAGGCGTATATCGACTTTGCGCAAGTAGAAGAGGGTAGTTTGGAGACTGAGGTTTCAGCTGTGAGTCTTATCAACGAGTGTGATAATATTTTGGTCACCCAAACGTTTTCCAAATCGCGCTCACTGGCAGGTTTGCGCGTTGGGATGGCCTTTGGCAATGCCTCATTAATTGAAGCCTTAACACGCATGAAAAACAGCTTTAACAGCTATCCGCTCGATAAATTGGCGCAAGCTGGGGCGACGGCGAGTGTGTTAGATGTAGAGTATTTTGAGCAAACGCGTCAGCAAGTGATTGATTTACGTGAGTCGTTGACGGCAGGCTTACAAGCATTGGACTATGAGGTGTTGCCTTCACATACCAACTTTGTGTTTGCGCGTCCTAAAGAGGGCAATGCCAGCGAGGTCGCCGCCGCCCTACGTGAGCAAGGCATCATCGTGCGTCATTTTGATAAGCCGCGCATCAATGAGTATCTGCGTATCACGGTCGGTACCGCCGAGCAGCACCAAAGATTGATAGCGGCGCTGACGGTATTGCATGTAGATAGCAATACGATAGATAGCGCTGTTGAGTAGGTAGCGCCAATCCCTATTGGTATCATAACGCCTGTCAGTATCATACTGTGCAGGCTTTTTTATGTCAGGGTTTTTGCGCCAGCACGTCCAATAGATTGCCCACTTTATCCAGACACTCTTGATACTCAGCATCGCAGTCAGAGGCCACCGTGATACCGCCGCCCGCCCATAAATTGACCTGCGTGTTTTGCTGCGGCGCATGGCGCGCTTGTAGAGTGCGTATCAGTACATTCCACTGTCCACTTCCATCAAAATTCATATAGCCCATGGTACCGCAGTATGCGCCGCGCGGTGCTTGTTCCAACTCAGAGATGATTTCGACAGCGCGTTTTTTGGGCGTGCCGGTGATAGAGCCTGCTGGCAAGCTGCCAAACAACACCGTAAGCGGATGGGTGTCGTCTTTTATCTCGGCGCGAATGGTGCTGACCATATGATGGACATTGCTAAAGCTCTCGATAGCAAACAGCTTGGGCACTTTGACGCTACCGATTTTGGCATACTTGCCCAAGTCGTTACGCAATAAGTCGACGATCATGACGTTTTCGGCGCGATCTTTTTCACTATCGATCAGCTGCTGCTTATAGGCATTATCTTGTGTGGGGTTGGTGCTGCGTGGCATGGTGCCTTTGATGGGTTTGGTGATGATATGATGTTTGCCGCTATTAGGTTCTTTGGTAAAGGTAAAAAACAGCTCAGGCGAGCAGCTTAATAGCTCAAATTGAGCGTTAACGCTATGCGGGTCACGAGCATCGAGGCTATTGTCGCTATTATCAAACCTATCGTCATCATGCGGCTGGGTTTGTAAGTACCCTGCAAAGGGCGCTTGGGTGTTTTGATGGAGCGCTGGCAAATAATCGATCAGACTTATGGCCTGAGTGGATGTACTCTCGCTCGACAGCTGTCCTGTCCATTTTTGGGTCAGGTTGATCTGATAGCAGTCGCCTTGCTCTAGGTAGTATTGGGTTTTATCAAAAGCGGCTTGATAATCATGTTGGTGCCAGCGCGGCTGCAGGTATAATGGCGCAGGCGTTTTTGCAATGCTATTAGTTGCTTTAGATAGCTGTTGTTCTAGTGAGTCTAAGCAGGATATCAGCGCGTCAAGCGTTGGGTCTGCCTCAGCTGCTGTATGTTGCCCTATAGTACGTAGTGCCCAGCCATGACCGCTATCGCAGGGCGTCAGATATATGTCGTAATGCCCCAATACCGCACAGGGCTGCGCCGCCAGCTCGATAGCGCCCGCTGGGCTCAGCTCGTGAGCTGCGATGTCATAGCCGATAAATCCTATCAGCCCGTGGTGATAGTGCGGTGGCGCGCTAGGATCTGCTTGGCTGTTTGTGTCGGTCTGATGGGTTTGACCATAGGCAATGAGCACTTCTTGCCATGCTTCATAGCTCATGGTGCGGTAAGTGGCCGCGTGCTTGTCGCCACGGCGGCGGCCAACGACGGTATAAACGGCAGGCTGTCGGGGCTCGGGTGTGGTCGCATAGACAGACCAAGCCATTTTGGGCAGCAAGCCAATCACTGGCCGTCCAGCATTGTTTAGCCAAACCAGTTGCCAGTTGGCCTGAGCGTCTTGCTTGAGCAAGTGCCGCTGCAGCTTTGGCAACAGCTCAGCCGCACCCAGCGCACCAAAATGCCAGCTAGGGTGAGTAGCTGGCGATGGGGTAGGGTTTATGTGATTGGTAGAATGAGTGTTTACAGGCATTATTTAGGCGTCAAACTTTTTGATGATTAATGTGGCATTGGTACCGCCAAAGCCAAAGCTGTTGCTCATGATGGTCTCAAGTGATGCGTCACGCTTGTCAGTAACGATATCAAAGCTTTTAGCAGCAGGGTCTAGCGCTTTGACATTGATGCTTGGGGCGATAAAGCCTTCTTGTAGCATAAGTAGGCAATAAATCAGCTCTTGCGCGCCGACAGCGCCGAGACTATGACCAGTCATCGACTTGGTAGAGCTGATCGCAGGTACTTTGCTGATATCACCATCAAACACCTGCGCGATGGCTTTGAGCTCGGTGATATCGCCCAGTGGCGTACTGGTGCCGTGGGTATTGATATAGTCGACGCTCTCTAGCCCTGCGTCTGCCAAGGCTTGTTGCATACAGCGCACTGCGCCTTCGCCGCTAGGGGCGACCATCTCAGCGCCATCAGAGCTGGCACCGTAGCCGACGATTTCTGCTAAGATATTGGCGCCGCGTGCCTCGGCATGTTCTAGGCTTTCGACCACCACCATCGCGCCACCTGCCGCGATGACAAAGCCGTCACGGTCTTTGTCATAAGCTCTAGAGGCAAGGGTTGGTGTGTCATTATATTGAGTACTGACCGCGCCCATGGCATCAAACATACAAGACTGGGTCCAGTGCTCAGCCTCACTACCACCAGCGAGTACCACATCGGCTTTGCCAAGTTGAATCAGCTCGGCGGCATGGCCGATACAATGTGTCGAGGTGGCACAAGCTGAGCTAAGAGAGTAAGACACCCCTTGGATTTTAAGTCCTGTGGCCAGTGCGGCCGATACCGAGCTGCCCATGGTTTTTGGTACCGCCATCGCGCCGACGCCGCGCAGACCTTTGGCGCGCATCGCATCGATGGCACTGACGATGTTTTCTGTCGATGCACCGCCCGAGCTTGCCACCACCCCAACTCGCGGGTTGCTATTGATGGTCTCAAGTGACAAGCCTGCATGCTCGATGGCGCTCAATGCACTGACATAAGCATAAAGGCTGGCGTCACTAAAAAAACGTTTTAGTTTACGGTCGATGCCACTGGTATCTAGTGTCGACTGATCAATACTGCCGCTGACCTGCGATTTAAAGTCGTGCTCAGCATAAGATTCGTTAAATGTGATGCCAGACTGTCCTTGTTTGAGTGCAGCAGTGACAGTGGCCAAATCATGTCCGATACAAGAGACAATCCCTGCTCCAGTGATAACAACGCGGCGCATATTCTATTCCTTCTGAGTAATAATTTTTAGTAATTGCTGTCCCTATATTTTACTTATAGGTCGTCTAGAGCGGGTTTTATTAAACCTCATCTTTGAGATGAGCAGGCTCTAGATAATGGTGCTGATAATAATAGTAAGTAAGTGATACGATAAGCTTGAAAGTATAGCACTTGAGGGCAGCGCATATGATACCGTATCAGTGCCCCAAAATCTTTGTACAAGTGCAAAATAACCACAAAACTGCCTCAAGCACCAAATAGCGCTACAGCTATCAGCAAAAGCGGCCAACAGTACATGCTTATTAAACCCATGCTCATCTGTCATCATAAGAGACAAAAACAGTTATAAACACGTTATACTTTTAGATACAAAACTGGTGACGGCAATAACATTGTTGACACTGACAGGCAGACAGATAATTGACTAAGATGACACATCTTCAAATACTATTTATCATATATGACGAGTTATCATGTATCACGAGCTTGGCGCATGACAAATAGCAATAACAAAACTAAAAAACACCACACTCAGCATAAAGCTGATAGGCGTTGATTGTTAAATAAATTGATTGTTAAATAATACAATAATCATTCATCATATTAAGGACAACCAGATGGCAAAGCGTAGCACTCTCTCGAAGGGCGTCAGCAGTATCGGCGCATTTACCCGCAATAATTTAGAGCGTATGGGCGCTGTGATTGATGGCATGAATGCCAAAACCAGCAAGCCGCGTCAATACAAAGCCGTAAATTTAGGGGACGACGACTATCAGCAAGACCTGTTTCGTGAGCAGACGTTAAAGGCCACTCAGCAGCTGCTTGGCCCACGTTTTGCTACTTATGGTAAATACGCCAAAAAAGTGGTGCCCAATAGCTTGTTTCAATCGACCCTTGATGGCGCATTTGCGCAAGTGGCCAAGCTCGCTTTTAACTGGAGTCAGATTGATTTGCCTCATGAGCATCGCTTTGCCAATATCGAGAGCTTAGATGACGAGCAGCGTTACGCCTTAGCGACAGATATCGCCAACCAAAACCGCGCACTTGCGACCATGGGCGGTCTGACAGGCTTGGCAGGATTGCCAGGACTGCTTGCCGACACTTTATGGTTGCTATTGGTTTCTCTACGTACCGTTTATCAGCTGGCGGCTGTATACAACAAACCGCTGACCGGCACGCAAGGCATCAAGATGGCTTATGAGCTGCTTGCCAATGCCGACCTGAGTAAAATGCAAGAAAAACAAGCGCTGCTGGCGGGTATAGGCATTGGTAAAGGGCTGCTAGACAATGCACAAAACAACGGCTTGCATAATGAGCTAAAAAACCTCGGCTTAAAAAATAAAAACGTCAATTTTTATGCCGAGCAAGTAGACCGCGTCGCCAGTCAAGTGGGTATTGATTTAGACCAGATTAACTTGTCATGGGTGCGCCGCTTACTGCCCGCCACCGCTGTCGTTATCGGTATGCGTTACAATAGCCAGCTGATTGATGAGGTCATCGGCGTGGCGCAAGCAACCTTTGCCCCAGAAGCCAAATTGGCAAACCGTGCTATCACTGATGACAGTAGTAGTGAAGTTAAGGTCGATAAAGCCGGCGATAATGCGCAAAAAACAGATGAGCAGGCTGAGCAAACAGACGCAAAAAACACAGACACAGCAAAAGAGTCAGCGAAAAAGGACGCTGAAAATAAAGATATTAAAGGCAAAGAGCATAAAGACACAGCAGATAAAAAGTCTGCAGAGCAATCGTCCGCTGATAAGTAGGCGCAGCAGCCATATATTACTTAGGGGCGCGTTAGAGAGATAACGGGCGGGCCTTGGTCTCTAGGCGGATTCTAAGCGAAGTCTATGTCTAGCGCAGAAGGCTTCACACGCACTTGAAAAACGCGCCGATGTCGCCATTTATCTTGTACAAGTTTTATCTGCTTGCCTGCTTTGTTTATTTTTTTTGCTTATTTACTGGTTTGCATACGACCATGTTGTGTTAGGCGCTTAGCCAATACTTTAGTGGTTCTCGCTGCATGATAGTTAGCGAAAAACAGATAAAGTGTTATAGTAAGCAGCTGCATGCATATCTACCACAGGTTGTAAAGTGAAACCATTCATAAGTGGTTGAAATAGCAGCAACAACTCTTTATAATACACTGTCCTAAAAATGGGTGCGTCAAAATCTGGCATTTATGTCAGATAGCTGGCGTGTTTCCCCATTTTTTTGTTTTATACCAAACGGGAGAAGGATGCCTTATGGCAACAACTAACCAATTGATTCGTAAAGGCCGCAAGTCCATCAAGGAAAAGTCAAAAGTTCCTGCGTTGGAAGCGTGCCCACAGCGCCGCGGTGTATGTACTCGCGTATATACTACCACGCCAAAAAAACCAAACTCTGCCATGCGTAAAGTATGTCGTGTACGTTTGACTTCAGGCTATGAAGTATCAAGCTACATCGGCGGTGAAGGTCATAACCTACAAGAGCACAGTGTTGTTCTTATCCGTGGTGGTCGTGTAAAAGATCTACCAGGTGTACGTTATCACACCGTTCGCGGTGCACTTGACTGCGCAGGCGTTAAAGACCGTAAGCAAGGTCGCTCTAAGTACGGTGCTAAGAAGCCTAAAGCTTAATAACTAAACGTTATTTGCTTAGCTTTTAGTACTACCCAATAACTGTGCATGGGTTCGGTGTCGATGGTAATTAGATTGATAAGATGTAACTTACCCTTAAACATACCACCATGCAGTAAGGCTAACTGACAACTCATCACTATGCTCTATGATGACAAGTATGATGTTGTGAATGTTGGACACTCCTGAAGACAAGGAAATTTATTATGCCAAGACGTCGCGTCGTTGCTGCCCGTGAGATCCTACCGGATCCTAAGTTTGGTAGCCAAACTGTTGCAAAATTCATCAACCATGTAATGAGTCATGGTAAAAAATCTACTGCTGAGCGTATCGTTTATGGTGCACTTGAGACAGTTAGTGCAAAACGTAATATCGAAGATCCAGTAGCTTTCTTTGAAGAAGTCTTAGAAAACGTACGCCCAATGGTCGAAGTAAAAGCTCGCCGTGTGGGTGGTGCTACCTATCAAGTACCAATGGAAGTACGCCCCTCCCGTCGTACTGCATTGGCAATGCGTTGGTTAGCCGAAGCTGCTGCTAAGCGTTCTGAAAAATCAATGTCTCTACGTTTGGCAGGCGAATTGAATGACGCTGCTGACGGTAAAGGCGCTGCCATGAAAAAGCGTGACGAAGTTCACCGCATGGCAGATGCCAACAAAGCATTCTCACATTACCGTTTCTAAGCTGCTTTTTAATAGTAGCTTGAGACTAATGGCTCATGCTCATTAGTCCTACATTGTTGTTTATTCTACTGATTGCCGCCATCATCGTTCCGTCATATATAAATGTTATTTATTAATGACTGAGGTGGCGGACATCTATCAAGATGTTTCTCTGAGAAGTACAGTTTTTGCTAGAGAACATCCCGAATTTTATGCTGTAATATTCTTAGTATTTGCTCTTTTGTTGTCCGTATTAGGCCCAATAATCAGTAAGTAATATCACGAAGCCCACCGCTTTGTCATAGAGTATTAGGCAGAGACACAATACATTATTATATACACGAATTTCCCTAGGAAAACACTATGGCTCGTAAAACTCCCCTAAAGCGCTATCGCAATATTGGTATCTCAGCGCACATCGATGCTGGTAAGACGACCACTACTGAGCGTGTTTTATTCTATACCGGTGTTAGCCACAAACTTGGCGAAGTACATGATGGCGCAGCCACTATGGACTGGATGGAGCAAGAACAAGAGCGCGGTATTACTATTACCTCAGCAGCAACAACTTGTTTTTGGTCAGGTATGGCTAAGCAGTTTGACGAACACCGCATCAACATCATCGATACCCCAGGTCACGTTGACTTCACTATCGAAGTTGAGCGTTCTATGCGTGTTCTTGATGGCGCTTGCATGGTTTACTGTGCAGTAGGCGGCGTTCAGCCACAGTCTGAGACCGTATGGCGTCAGGCAAACAAATACAAAGTACCACGTCTTGCGTTTGTTAACAAAATGGACCGTGTTGGTGCTGATTTTTATCGCGTTATCGATCAAATCAAAACGCGTCTAGGCGGCAAGCCAGTACCATTGGTTATCCCAATCGGGAAAGAAGATGACTTTGAAGGCGTTATCGATCTAGTCACCATGAAAGCTATCTATTGGGACGAAGCGTCTCAAGGTATGCAGTATGAAGAGCGTGAGATTCCAGCTGAGCTACAAGACAAAGCAGAAGAATACCGTGAGTATCTCGTAGAAAACGCTGCTGAAGCTTCAGAAGAATTGATGAATGAGTATCTTGAAAATGGTGAATTAACTGAAGAGCAAATCCACAGCGCACTTCGTCAGTTGACTATCGACAACGAAATCATCCCAATGCTTTGTGGTACTGCCTTTAAAAACAAAGGTGTACAAAAGATGCTAGATGCGGTTATTCAGTATCTACCTGCACCAATCGACGTACCAGCAATCAGTGGTATCTTGAACGATAAAGATGAAACTGAAGCGACTCGTGAAGCTTCTGATGATGCACCGTTCTCAGCACTAGCATTCAAAATCATGAACGATAAGTTCGTTGGTAACCTAACTTTCGTTCGTGTCTACTCAGGTGTGGTTAAGCAAGGCGCTAGCGTTTATAACCCAGTAAAAATGAAGCGTGAGCGTGTTGGCCGTATCGTACAGATGATGGCAGACTCTCAACAAGAGCTAGAAGAAATCCGTACAGGTGATATCGCCGCATTGGTAGGTATGAAAGACGTAACCACGGGTGATACGCTTTGTGACGAAAACAACGTCATCACGCTAGAGCGTATGGAATTCCCAGATCCAGTTATCTCTCTAGCAGTTGAGCCAAAGACCAAAGCTGACCAAGAAAAAATGTCAATTGCTCTAGGTCGTTTGGCCAAAGAAGATCCATCATTCCGCGTTCGCACAGACGAAGAGTCTGGTCAGACCATCATCAGTGGTATGGGTGAGCTACATCTTGAGATCTTGGTTGACCGTATGAAGCGTGAGTTTAACGTAGAAGCAAACATCGGTGCGCCGCAGGTTGCTTATCGTGAGACCATTCGTACCTCAGTTGAACAAGAAGGCAAGTTTGTACGTCAGACTGGTGGTCGTGGTAAATTCGGTCACGTTTGGCTACGTCTTGAGCCGCTTGATCCAGCGGGCGAAACTGAATACGAATTCGCTGAAGAAGTTGTTGGTGGTGTGGTACCAAAAGAGTATCACGGTGCGGTCGACAAAGGTATCCAAGAACGTATGCAAAACGGCGTACTTGCAGGCTACCCAGTGGTTGGCGTAAAAGCGACCTTGTACGATGGTTCTTACCATGACGTCGACTCGGATGAGCTATCATTTAAAATGGCTGGTTCAATCGCGTTCCGCAAAGGCTTCTTGGCAGCAGACCCAGCACTACTTGAGCCTGTGATGAAAGTAGAAGTTGAAACGCCAGAAGAATATATGGGCGATATCATGGGCGATCTAAACCGCCGCCGCGGTATGGTCCAAGGCATGGAAGACTTGCCTGGTGGTACTAAGCAAATTCGTGCTGAAGTACCATTAGCAGAAATGTTTGGTTATGCCACACAAATGCGCTCAATGTCACAGGGCCGTGCAACTTACTCAATGGAATTCCAGAAGTATGCTGAGATTCCAAAATCAGTTGCAGAATCTATCATCTCTAAGTACAACTCTAAAGATGATGACGAGTAAATAACGCTCATAAAATGACAATATAAAGCATATCTTTATATTGTCAGCGAAGAATCCGCCAATAACTTGTTAAAAGACTTGTTATTGGCCGTGATTTTCTTATAATATCTGCACATTAGTATGTGCAACCTTTTAACAATTATTTTAATGTGGTCTCTACTGCTTTAGCTTTTATCTATATGAAATTTAATATTTATATCAGTTAAGCGCCGACCCCAAAAAAAGAGGAATTACCCATGGCAAAGGCCAAGTTTGAACGCAACAAGCCACACGTCAACGTCGGCACCATCGGACACGTTGACCACGGTAAAACAACCCTA
>NZ_JAPEHS010000077.1:0-12208 GCF_028823565.1 Psychrobacter sp. A3 | reverse complement strand
TTAGCATCTTGCCTTTATAAAGGCCCACTTGCTAATAAGTGGTGGGTGATGACAGGCTCGAACTGCCGACATTCTGCGTGTAAGGCAGACGCTCTACCAACTGAGCTAATCACCCTGAAGAGCGTATAAAAAAAGCATTGCTTTTTTAGCTATGCAAGAGAATTTTCCTTAAAGGGAAAATTCTAAAAACTATGCATAGGAACCGAATTTTACAATTTACATTTTCGTAAATTCTAAAAGCTATACATCCAAACTAGATATTGCTGAAAATTCCTTAAAAGGAAAACTCTAACAGAAGCTAACTGACTAAAGCTTCGCTCTGTGGGTGTGTATTATATAGATTTACACATGGCTGTCAAACGGTATTTTGCCTTTTTTTCATGATTTTCTTTTATTTAAAAAAAACAATCAGCAAACCTATGTTTTTATTGATTTTATATTTTTAAAAATTTACAGATATTTCTTATATTGACACATTTTGGATGCACAGCTTGGCTCACTATCCCATGTTATCCATGAAAACCCTGACCTTTATACTGCGGGCACAACCCCTCTAGCCCTTCAAACTGAGGGGTAAATCGGTACTTGCTGGCCGTATTGACGACCAGCAAGACTTTTTTGTATTAAAAAATGCTGACGCGATGCCATTCATACGCTCTGCGGTAAAATCATACAAGCAGGTTATTTTGCAGATTTATCCAAATCAATAGAGACCGAGTTGATACAGTAGCGCATACCTGTCGTCTCACGCGGTCCATCAGGGAACACATGACCCAAGTGCGCGCCGCAGTTGCTACAGGTCACCTCGGTGCGGCGCATACCTAATGAGTTGTCTTCATGCTCATCGATAGCGGCATTGTCGATACCTTGATCAAAGCTTGGCCAGCCGCAGCCTGCATCAAACTTGTTGTCAGCATCGAATAACTTTGCACCGCAGCCTTTGCAGCGGTAGATACCATCGTCATTGACATCATTATAAACGCCAGTAAACGGACGCTCCGTGCCTTTTTCGCGCATCACATGATACTCTTCGCTACTCAAACGCTCGCGCCAGTCAGCGTCGGTCAATTGACTGATTTCTTCTTTGCTAAGTTGGTTGTCTTGCATGGTTTATCCTTATTTCTCGGTTTCGTCTGATTTTTTGTGATTAATCGCTATAACATTATCTCGCTACAACACCATCTCGCTATAAAACTACCAAAATACAGAGCCAATTAAGCCCATGATAATAATAACGATGCTATATATTTGTTGATACAACCAGCATTATTCAAGGTGTCTACTACAACAATATCATTCTACGCCTCAAGTCTGATGAGCACTGTAATAAAAATGATAAGAAAACAACGCTTCTCCCTTTGGCGACCTATAAGCGTCTTATATTTTATATAGTCAAATTGGCTAGGCAAATTGGTCATGTTTTAAAAGCCTGAATAGCTTGGCAAAAGCTACAGATATACTCAAGGCACAGCTTAAAGGTATATTTTGCAAGTTATTCTTGCATTGTAAAATAGACCAATAGATACAGCTTGCATTGATAGATAAGATGCAATAATATCTTGCATTGGCATTAAACATTTATGCGCCGCAATCACAGATTTACTGATGCGTAAGACTCGCACTACCACATATATATAGGCTTAAACGTAATGGCTGATAACAATAAAAAGAGCACTCAGGCTGAGCGACTGGTGCAGCTGCGCCGTGATAAAGGGCTGACCGCCGAGCAGCTAGCCCAAGCGATGACTGCCGCTGGCGCTAAGGTCAGTCGCGGCGCTATCTCTAACTGGGAGCGTGGCACCAACGGTATCGTCTCATCTAAACTGCCGACATTGGCACGTATTTTGGGCTGTAGCGAAGGATATTTGCTGCGCGGTGAGAGTGCAGCCGATACGGAGCTGCCACGCTCTAGCAGCGCCCCTGAGCTAACGATAGCTCAAACCAGTGGCCAACATCGCGCGTTAGACGAGCATATCAGTCAATCCCAAAAACCAATCAGCCAAGCTGATGCAGCCATGACACAAGCCCCTTCACCAACCAACCAGACAAGCGATCCCTTTATGAATACAATAAGAAAGTCTGACAAATTACAAAACGTCTGCTACGACATTCGTGGCCCCCTACTTCAGACTGCCAATAAAATGGAAGCAGAAGGCAAACGTATTTTGAAGCTCAACGTTGGCAACCCTGCGCCCTTCGGTCTAGAAGCGCCGCATGAGATTTTGCGCGACGTATCAATGAACCTGCCAGAGGCGACTGGTTACTCAGACTCGCAAGGGATTTTTTCGGCGCGAAAGGCCGTGCTGCAATATTATCAATCAAAGGGGCTGCTCTCTGCCGTCGATGTGCGCGACGTCTATCTGGGCAACGGTGTGTCTGAGCTGATTGTGATGACCATGCAGGCGCTGATGAATGATGGAGATGAAGTACTGATTCCGATGCCAGACTATCCACTGTGGACGGCCGCTGCAAATCTGGCTGGTGGCACCGCTGTCCATTATCGCTGTAATGAAGACGATAACTGGCACCCAGATATCGAAGACATCAAATCTAAAATCACGCCCAAAACCAAAGGCATCGTCGTGATCAACCCCAACAACCCCACAGGGGCACTCTACAGCGACGAGCTGCTACGACAGATTATTGAAGTGGCCAAAGCGCATAATCTGATCATCATGGCTGATGAGATTTATGATCGTATCCTGTATGATGATACCGTGCATACACCGATGAGCACGTTGACGGATGACGTGCTGGTACTCTCCTATAATGGTCTCTCAAAGTCGCACCGTATCGCAGGCTTTCGTGCCGGCTGGATGCTGGTTTCAGGACAAAAGCAACACGCCACCGACTTTATCGAAGGCTTAGATATGCTGGCGTCCATGCGTTTGTGCTCCAACGTCCAAGGCCAGTACGCGATTCAAACGGCGATGGGCGGCTACCAAAGCATGAAAGAGCTGACCTCAAAGACGGGACGCTTGTACAAGCAGCGTGAAATGGCCGTCACTCGCCTCAACGCCATTAAAGGCATTTCTTGCACCATGCCGCAGGGCGCGTTTTATTGTTTTCCCAAAATGGATCCTGAGGTTTACCCTATCGAAGACGACATGGCCTTTATGATGGATCTACTGGTAGAAGAAAATGTCCTGATGGTACAAGGCACCGGGTTTAACTGGGACAAACCTGACCATTTCCGCTTGGTATTTTTGCCCAATATCCATGACTTAGAAAACGCCATGGATCGCTTGGATCGCTTTTTTGCCAAAAAACGTCAGCAATTTGGTACGGACTAGCCCCATCCACTATCTGTGACTAAGCGCTAAGATAGGATAGGTTCTACATTTATAAAAAAACGCTTATCGGCATCAGGCTGATAAGCGTTTTTTATGAGCGTATGCTCGTGTACAACACTGGCCACCTATCTGCATGCGTATCTTTGCATGATGGTTGCCGCTTTTATTGGTTAAAAGATATTTTTTAGAACCACATAGCTTATCGCAGACATCGTAGCGGCAGCTGGTAAAGTGACAACCCACGCCAGACCAATTGGCTTCATCAGCGCCCAATTGGTGTCTCTGTTGACAATACCAATCCCCAATACCGCACCGACCAACGTATGCGTACTCGATACTGGCAGACCCATGGTCGAGGCACCCATCACGACGGCAGCGGCGGCCAACTCTGCCGAAAAGCCAGAAGCGGGATGCATTTTTGCCAAATTGGTACCGACGGTTTGAATGACTTCTTTACCAATAAACCAAAGACCGACGATCAGCGCCACCCCAAACGTCAACATCACCGCTGGTGGCACTGCCGCTTGTGAGGCAATCTCATTGGTACGGATAACATCCATAATGGCCGCAAACGGGCCGACGGCGTTGGCAATGTCGTTTGAACCATGACTAAAGGCAAAAGCGGACGCCGTAAATACTTGCATCCAGCTAAACATAATAAAGGTCGCTTTGGTCAAATCCTCTTTATGCTTACCGCGGATACTTTTGGTATAAATAAAGGTGGCCAACCAGACCAAGGCGGCAATCATGCCCATGATCAAAAAACCTTGTAGCGTCGTCAGGCTATTATTGACGTTTTTAAGACCTTTAAACACCACTAAAGACGTCATAATCGCGCCGCCAAGCGCGGCAATCATCGGCACCCATTGCTTGAGTGCTTTTAGCGTATCTAGACTGCTACGCTCATTTTCGATCTCATACAGCTTTTTGTAATAGTCCGTTTCTAAATCTTCGACGACACAATCATCATCTTTGTAGATTTCTTGGTCGCGCAGCATCGCTGAGGTATAAGCCAGCTGCTCCGACTCGGTCAGACGCTCCAGATACTCTTTATGGTTTTGTTTTAAGACTTTTTTACTGGCTTTTAATTCACCAATATGAGCCTCGGTTCTATCATTATACTCGATGATGTTTTTCTTGATTTGACCGTACAATATATAGGCCAAGATACCGCCCAATAAAGGCGATAACACCCATGAGATGGCAATGGTGCCAACCGTGCCCCAATCGACTGTCGAGAGTGCCGTCGCGCTGCCACCCAAATCAAAGCCCAACACGATAGAGCTACCAACCACCCCGCCGATGATAGAGTGCGTGGTCGATACTGGCAGGCCTTTGCGCGTGGCAAACAACAGCCAGAATGCGGCCGCAACCAGAGCTGAGAGCATGACGTAAATAAACTGGTTGGGCGTGACGGTCAGACCATCTAAGTCTACGATGCCTTTGCGGATGGTGTCCGTCACTTCCCCGCCTGCCAGCACTGCGCCGGATACTTCAAATATCGCGGCAACCCCGAGCGCTTGCGGGATGGTCAACGTCCCTGCGCCCACCGAGGTGCCAAAGGAGTTGGCAACATCATTACCACCGATATTAAATGCCATAAAGACACCAAAAGCGGTGGCGATAATAAATAGCGTCGTTTGTTGACGCATTGTGTAATCTAGACCCCACCATAAAAAGTAGGCGGTCATCGCAATCAGTAAAATGGCAAAAAATAGATTTATTCTCATAGAGCCGACTGATTTGGCGGGCCCTGTAGAGCTGCTGCTAATACCCATACGTTGATACGTCCTGCGTAAGCTGATTGAAATTATATGCGATTAAAGACAAGCGTGCCGAAGGTAAAACCCTTAATGCAACATGTCACAAAGCCGCAAGGGGTATTGCTCAATCGTCTGATTACAGCATCTTGCGGCTTAGATCTTTTGTGATGATAATGTTAGTACTTGATAACTGCTAATTATGATAAGCGTTGTCAGAGCTTGTGATGGTCGGTGTATTACCAAAGGCACCAATACAGGTCACAAGACTCTATTTGCTACGTTTTGTTGGGTGTAGCAAGAAACGTTACGCGCCTATTATATTCAATATAAGCACATAATGCATGATGATATTACAAGATTTGTAACTGCTCATGGTTAGGGCAGATGATACCGTGTTTACCTGCACCATTATACGCTTATTTACGCCATACGCCTATAGTGACGATAGTTGTTCGATGGCATGATCCAAGACTTGCAGGCGCGCTTGGCGCTTTTCGTTGGTGTCAATGATGCACCATGGTGCCTTGTCTGTGTCTGTCCGTGCCAGCATATCAGCAGCCGCCTGTACATACCTCTCCCACTTATCGCGATTGCGCCAATCATCATCCGTCAGCTTATACTGCTTGTGCGGTGTCTGCTGGCGTGCCTCAAAGCGCTGTAGCTGCTCTTTTTTGTCGATGGCCAGCCAGTATTTTATTACCAGCGTGCCTGCATCAGCTAGGTCGGCCTCAAAACGGTTGATTTCGTCATAGGCACGCTGCCATGCCGCCGCGTCAGCAAAGCCTTCGATACGCTCAACCAACACTCGCCCGTACCAAGTCCGATCAAAGATAGCAATACGGCTGATGCGGTCAGTGTGCTCGTTGGGCAGTTTATGCCAAAAGCGCCACAAATAAGGATGCTGCAGCTCATGAAGCATCGGCGCCCCGATATTATAAACCTGATACTCGCGCGGATCGAGCGGCGCTACTAGCCTTTTGATCGCCCCGCCCTTGCCAGCGGCATCCATGCCTTCAAAAGCAAAGACGACATGCCGACCGTTGCGCGCACGCAGTAGCGCAGCCAAACGCGCTTGTTTGGCCGCCAGCGCCTCTTTATAGTCAGACTTGTCTATTTTTGTGCTGGTGATATCTTGTAGCTGATTGGGAATGGCGACTGGCACGAAGGGGCTGGGATGAGACTTTGCCTTAGTGTCATCCTTCGTCTTGCTACTTGCCAGCGCTTCTTGTATGGCGTGCAGCACCTCATGACAAAAATGATCGGCAGCAGCAGACTTGTCCTCCCCATCGATGATGACCCAGTCTGGTTGTTGTCTAAGCAGCGCGGTAGCCACCTCATTGAAGGTATCGACTACTTGTCTGTCGTGCCAGTCCATTTGATACAAAAACTGTGGGTCTGCTGTTTTGTCAGTCAGGCGTTTTTGCAACGTATCGACATCGACATGAAACCAGCACTTAAGCAGTCGCGTTTGGTTGGCCGCCAAATCCTGCTCAAAGGCAGTTAGTTTCGCCAGCTGCTGCTGTAGGTAGTCTTGCCACTTGGTCGTCATACGAGACATCAAAGATGACGGCGCATCGTCTTGTTTGTTTTGACTCTTTGTCCCAGCGGCTGTTTCGGTAGTGTCTTTTACGCAAGTCATACGCATGACGTCATACAGCAGGTCAGCATACCAGTTCCCAAAATACACCATCACGTCACCGTGACGTGGTAGCACTTTGGTATGCGTTTGCCAAATCGGCTGATAGTCCAGTGGGCAGTCGCCAACGGTCGCCTCGACTTTTAGTAGCCGCGGATCTACCCAGCCTCTTAACTGCTTGACTGCGGTGCCTTTACCAGCTTGCTCCATCCCGTTGACCAGTACCAGCAGCCCTGTGGCTTTGTCATGGGTAGGCGGGCTTTGTTGCCGCGTTGCTCGCAGGGCGTATTGCGCCGTGACCAATGCCAGTCGCAGGGCATCTTTGTCCATAGAAAACTGGCTAAGCGGATTAGGTTTGAGACGCTGGCTGATGATTTTTTTATCAGCTGGTGTGCGTCCATCTGGTGCACTCTGCTCTGCAGCATGGTTGTTTTTTGACATCGCATCCTCCGTCCTAGTTGGCTTTTTATAGGCTCATCTAATGCTGATCCATTGCATCAATCTTGCAAAATTTTGAGCCATTTTTATACTAGCACTCAGCCAATAGACTAAATAACGTTGCTATGTAACCATTTGGGTAACAGTTTGGCATTTGTATTCTGTTTTGTTTTCTTTTAAGGTGAACACTTTTTACGATACGTCCGTTTGCTACAGGCCGTCATTTAGAGATACGTAAGATATAGCTGCGTCTAAATAAATCAGATACATGGCTATAAAGCCGCTTTATAAAAAGTTGCACGTTGATATGAGCGTATCGATTTTATAGCGAATTGACCCTACTGCTTGTTGACCTTGTCTTTATAATGGCGGTATTTTCATACGGTTTTTAAAATCTTTATAGCGTTTTAAAAACGATTTTGCGTACAAAACCATTAAAATATATCACTGACAGACAGGTAACACCACGCCATTTATCAGCACTTTGATAATATTATTGATTTTATAGGATTGATTGCCATGGCCGCTTTAGCCAACTTACAACAACACTTGACCCGCTTTTGGGCGCTGCCCTACCATCAAGACGATGCCCTAAACAGTAAACTAAAAGACGTACAGTCATGGCAACAAACGCGCATCAAACACACGCACCATGAGCTGTTTTCTCAGCCCAAAAACCAACTGATGGCTGAGTATTTTTTGACCCAGCTATATGGCGGCGATGAGTTTAAGCTACTGGCCAAACAGTTGGAGCGCATTTTACCCAAAGCGCAAAAGCTTGAGCGCTTGGCAAAAGAGTCGGCACTGGAGACTGGCAGTATGGGCATTCAAGCGGCGATTTTGGCGATTGAGCTGGATTTGCATTTGGCGCAGTGGTTACTGACCCAAGAGTTGCCAGTGACCGAAGACAATATGCTGGCCGCCTATCGTGCTGTCGATGAAGCAGAAGCACGCCGCGTCCAAATCGCCAACCTCAAAGACGTTTGTTATCGCACAGACAAGCATTTGAACTCATTTATGCTCAAAAAAGCCTTTGCCTTAGCCAAAGGCACCGCCTATCGCTATAATTTTCAGCCATTGTATGATTTCATTGACACAGGCTTTCAGGCTATGAAACCACTCAAGAGTGTCAGTCATTTTATCGAGCCATTTTGCCAGCAGGAGCTTTTGATTATCGAGCAGGTGCATGCCGCGGATAATGACGGTAAGCCAATGAGGTTTGGTGTATCATAGACTGATAGTGTAGATTGGCTAATACCAACACGCCCTACCAAGAAAGTCATAACAATAACGAATAGGACACAATGATGACCGACAGCACAGATAACACCAACCGCGCCGCTACCATCCACGAGCCATCCGAGCAGGCCGAGCTGCAAGACAGTCTCGTCAAAGAAAGCATCCGTCATAATCAAGACATCACAGCGCAAGCACAAGCGCGGCAGACAGACGCTCAGCGCAGCCAACACCATGACTTTACCCAAGTCCAAGACTTACCCACCGGAACCCCACAAGGTCAACAAACCACTATGCCTAATACGATCAATGACAGTGCCGACCCTAGCGCTGCGCAAGCACAAACTACCAAGCAGACGCTATTTAATCAGCGCGATGACATCAACAACCCGCACACGCCTGAAACCGATGGCAATGAGCAGACGCACTTTGGCTATAAGACAGTCAATAAAGCAGAAAAACAAGCACGTGTGGCTGATGTCTTTACTTCTGTTGCCAAAAAATATGACATCATGAACGACCTTATGTCATTTGGTATCCATCGTCTATGGAAGCGTTACGCGATTAGCTTATCAGGCGTGCGTGCCGGTCAGCAGGTACTCGATATCGCTGGCGGCACCGGCGACTTGGCCAAAGTGTTTAGCCGCGAAGTGGGTCGCCACGGCCATGTGGTACTATCAGACATCAACGCGGCCATGCTGGAGGTCGGCCGTGAGCGCCTGATCAATGCAGGCTGCAACAACGTAGACTTTGTATTGGCCAACGCTGAAACACTGGCGCCGTTTGATGATGAAAGCTTTGATTTGGTGACCATCAGCTTTGGTCTACGCAACGTCACAGACAAAGACGCAGCGCTGCGAGCTATGTACCGCGTACTAAAGCCAGGTGGTCGCTTGTTGATTTTGGAGTTCTCAAAGCCCATTTTTGAGCCACTGTCTAAAGCCTATGATCTGTATTCATTTACAGCGCTACCGATGATGGGCAAGCTGATTGCCAATGATTCTGAAAGTTACCAGTACTTGGCAGAGTCGATTCGTATGCATCCTGATCAGCAAACGCTAAAGCAAATGATGCAACAAGCTGGCTTTGAAAACTGTGATTATCACAATCTCACCGCCGGTATCGTCGCGGTGCATCGCGGTTTTAAGGCGTAATATTGCTTAGTATTTAGCACTTAGTATTTAGCGTTTAGTAAGTAGTGCTTAATGCTGCGTCTTTTGTACTGCATGATGGGATAACGATGGTGACTATTGAGCCGCCACACTCTGTAGTCGTTGATTATTATAAACTTAGCGCTGTTGTTAGGCGCTTCACCAAACACGCGAGAGCCTTATGCTGACTGTTTTACTTTTGGCTGGTGCCGAAAAGCTGATTAACTTTGCTATCGCTAGCGATGACATTACCAAAGCAGGATTGGCCCCGCTTGCTGGTAAAGTATTGCGGCTAGAGATGGCCGTGCCTGAGATTCATCTAGACGTGTTGTTTAGCCATGAGCGTTTGCGCTTTGAGCCTGTGACCACGGACAGTGTGTTTGAGCCAAGCGGCACTATGGATGAGCGACAAAAAGCCAGTAGGCAGCGCGCGCGTATCGGTCACAGCCGACCAGATTGCACCATTACAGTCGACAATCCTGCCCAACTGCTCAACCTGATGCGCGGCACCGAAGGCAACCTGCCTATCGCAGGCGACTATAAGGTACTCATGCAGCTAAAACAGCTGGTCGCAGGGTTTGACCCTGACGTGGCAGGACAGCTGGAGCCTTTCATCGGCAAGCCCATGGCCAGCCAATTACACCTGCTCATCTCTCAGCTAAAAAGCAGCTGGCGACATAGTGCCAAACGCGCATTTGATGACGTCAGCGATTGGGCTAATGATGTGGCAGGCAATGCTGTACCTGACCCCGCTGAGGTGGCAGAGGTCAATGACCTCAAGCAGCAGCTCCTCAAGCTACGTGCTGATGTGGAGCGCGAAGAAGCGAGACTTGCAGCCATCAAAGAAGAGCAGTCACGTTTTCTTAACAACTCGTTTCATCAGTAACTGGTCTGGGGCGTGTTGAATATTTAACAAACCCTAAGCACCGCGCTACCCTATTTTTGAATTTTTTAGAGTGCTTATTTCTCATGCTACTATCTCACCGCGCCCGTTTATTTGAGCTTTGGCGTATCGCCGCCACTTATCGTATCGATACGCACCTGTCTTTAGAAGAGATGCCGCAGCTACAGCCTATCGCGCGCTTGATTCGTCTGCACCCTGCCGCGTGGGGCAAAAAACATCAACCCAACGCTATCAAGTACGCCCTAGAAGACATGGGCACGCTGTTTTTAAAACTTGGCCAGCTGCTCTCTACGCGCCGTGATCTGGTGCCACCCGAGATCATCGAGCAGCTGGTGCAGCTACAAGACAAAGTCAAACCCTTCGACGCTGACGTTGCCATTGCTCAGATTCAGCACCCAAAACACGGCCTCGGTCAACCAATCAACACATTGTTTGCCCGCTTTGATGTCAAGCCACTAGCGGCGGCATCTATCGCCCAAGTACACACCGCGGCCTTGCATGATGGTCGTGAAGTGGTGGTAAAGGTGGTGCGGCCTGATATTCGCGCCACCATCGTCTCTGACTTTGAGCTACTGCGCGAGCTGGCCGGCTGGGCATCGGCGCGTATCGAAGCGGCGCGCGCGGTACATATCATTGATATCGTCGAAGACTACCGCCAAGTGATGCTCAATGAGCTGGACCTGACCTTGGAGGCGGACAATACCACGCAGATGCGCAATAACTTCTTAGGCTCGGCACTCATGTATGTGCCTGAAGTTTATGATGCCGCCAAAAACGTCATGGTCATGGAGCGCATCCAAGGCGTTCCTATCTCGCAGGTTGAGGTATTTGATAAGCTAGGTTATGACCGTGCAACACTGGCAGAAAAAGGCTTAACGATATTTTTTACCCAAGTATTTCGCGATAACTTTTTTCATGCTGATATGCATCCGGGTAATGTCTTCGTTGAGACGCCACCTGTCAAGGATTTATACGATAATACGGCAAAGCTTGGGCATGAGCCGCGCTATATCGGCCTCGATTGTGCCATCATGGGTACACTATCAAGAGACGATCAGCTGGTGGTGGCGCGGATGCTGCTGGCGGTGATGAATAACAACTTCACGGCAGTGGTAGATATTGTCAGCCGTGCAGGCTGGATACCACCTAACGCCGACAAGCATGCACTCATGCGTGACATGAAACGCACCGTTGGTCCGATGCTACAAAAATCCATTAACGACATCGATTTTGCTGGAGTATTGATGCAGATTTTGGATATTGCTCGTCGTCATCATATGAGTATTCCGCCACAGTTAATGCTACTGCTCAAAACCTTGGTACATGTCGAGGGACTGGGGCGCGACCTATATCCTGAGCTTGATATTTGGTCGCTTGCCAAGCCCATCCTTAGCGGCTGGATCAAAGAGCAGCTCGACCCTGTGCGCAACTTACAACAGCTGCGCCAACAGTTGCCAGAGCTGTTATTATCGACCACGGATATCCCAAAACTACTCGATCAAGGCTTACAGAGCCTTGCCTCGCAAGGGTCGCGACAAGACAGTCAGCTCAGAGAAATACAGCAAATCCGAGCGGATATGCTCAATGACCGTCGCCGCGACTGGCTGGCACTCTCAGGCTTTGCTATCTTTATTGCGATTGCCACGCAAGTCGGCTGGTTTGCGCCTGTCTTTTACCTATTGGCCGTCGTCGTGGTTGTTTGGCGAGTACTGGCCTAATTGCTCTTTTAGCGCTCGTTATGCCATTGGCGTATATTGTTTTGGGGCGTGTCCTCATTTTAAAAATGG
>NZ_JAPEHS010000076.1:0-12059 GCF_028823565.1 Psychrobacter sp. A3 | reverse complement strand
GATAGACGATTTTTTTTGTTTGCGATATTACAAAAACCCAGCGTTCAAGGGGTGGTTTTCTGTTTTTGTTTACATAACTTTACATAGTAACGAGATGATTTTTAGTGATTGGCTAGGCGCAAAAGTGCTTTTTTGAGATTTTCATCAGTGGTGACATGCTCTGCAGCCTGTGATATAGTCCGCTTTGTGTTTTGGCTAAGAGCCTGATTTTTATTAGCTTTACGAGATTTTGATGAGGCCGCCGCTGGCCCTGAAGATGATTTTGATAGATGATTTTCAGTAGAAGTATTGGCTACAATGACGCGAATTTGCTTGAGTTGTTTAAATGTAATTGACTGCTCATTAAGGACTTGCAAGTACGCGCTCTGTAAATAGCGAATATGGTTAGCAGCCGTCATTGAGCTGACACTGAGCACCAATTGCTCAGCAGTAAGTCCGACGACCCAGCAGCTATTGAGGATTTCCTCAGGTAGACAGTCTACCAGTAGCGCTTTTATCTCATTGGTCGCTTTTATATAAAACTGCATATTATCAGCAAGGGTTTGGGGTAGTGCGCTACCAGCAAAAGCTTGATGATCAATAAGTTTGGCAAGCCGATTGGGCTGTTTTTTTGACATCGTGATAACTCATCTAGTAGGTGACAAAAACGATATTTATCATAAACATGCTAACCGCAGTATATAACAAGTGAGTGATGAGGCAGTTGACCAGACCAAAACTATCGGTGTGAGTCATGATAAAAGAAGTGGTTGTGATAAGGATTTTATCATGTTTGCTTGATGTGAATATCCTCTAAATTAATTGATGCGTCGTCATGGATGACGAGCAATCCTGTATTAACCATAGGTAGTAAATTTATGAAACAAGCTTTATTAATTTTGTCAGTATTGGGAATGGGTATAGCACAGACGAGTGGTGCTGTCGAAACGACCTTTCAACCAAATAATACCTTGAGTCATACCGTCACAAACCTCTCTACTTCTGTGAACTACGGTTCTAGTCGCAATATCTATAGCACCAATAGCGGCGCCCATGTTTATAGTAATGATGAAATTAGTCAAGCAATTGACAACCTAAGTGCTCATGCCAAGCAAAAAGAATATCAGCTTGCCTCGCTCACCAGCCGCCTCTCTTATGAGCAGCGCCAGCAGCAAGCAAGCCGTGTACCTGATAGCAACTCAGCCCCTGCCATTGCCGCAGCACGTGCTTCACGCGTGGCGTTATCTAGAAGCTCTGGCTACTGTGCCCGCTACGTCCGTAAAGCCTTGCAATCAGCAGGCTATGAGTTTACGCCAAATCCTTCAGCGTATCAGTACGCCACGCGTGGCACGCTTGCTCAAGCAGGCTTTACCAAAATCAGTAATGACACACCGCATCAGGTGGGTGATGTAATCGTCTATGACCGTAGCTACACGCCCGCACGGTCATATCCAGATTTTTGATGGTACCGACTGGGTATCTGACTTCCGCCAAAAAGGTATCAGCCCATACAGCGGTGTCCATAGTTATACCACATGGCGCGACTCACAATACGTAGATGATGCCTCAGATCGTGGTATCTATCTTGCGATGGCAGACAAATAATAATCTGTTTAGTAATCAGCTGATAGCGAGCTGATTTACCAGTTTTCTCCAAACTCAGTAATGCTCTTTATGACGTTACTGAGTTTTTTTTATTTGTGCTGTCATAGCACGAAGCACACGAGATCTAAAGCACAAACTGGCTCCAATGCTGGCGATTGTGAAAATCAGGCGGGGTAGCGTGAGAGGGCGCAAAATATAGCGCTGTTTTATCCAGCCATAAGATAACGCAGGGGTGGAGGTACTCAATCACGGTGCCATATACGGCGTATTGCTGATGCGGTAATGGCGTCACTGGTATATGCAAGTAACGCTCAAAATCAACTGAGCGGGCCAAGTTTATACCTAAGCTTGAATTTACGCTCGATATTGGCCAGTCGAGCGTGGCACGGGTTTGCAGATCGGTCATCAGGGCTGGCGGCGGCAAAGTATCTGGGTGCCGATAGTCATCAAACTGATACAGCGCGTAACGACCATCTGGACTGGCATTGATTTCGATATAGGGTGTCTTTGTCACTGCCAGCGTAGAAGGTTGCGGCGTTTTGGCACTGATAAAGCACTCAAGGCAGGTCTCCTCCCACAGATAGTCTGCGAAACCGACCTTGTCTGGCTGCCATACTGGCCACTCTAGTCGGTGCGCCATAGAGGGTGTGGGCATGTTGATCTGATAATGAAGCTGTAGATAAAAAGGCGACGTCTGGCTGATGTCTGCGTGTACGCTCACGCGGATCTCTGATAGCGCAGCGATACTGACACCTAATTGCTGCGCCTTGGTGGCGAGGCTGTCGGTGGCTAAACGCAAATGAAAGGCTTGGCTCATGATGTAATCACTATTTTGATACGCACTAGTTTTGATAAGCAGCCGTTTCGATAGGTAGAATGAATAATGCACGAGGTCTATTGCGCTAGGTCTATATAGTTAATCCTACATAAAAAACTGCGGTGCCAGAGTGCTACTGATATTTATTTCATAGTAAATTGATTATATACCCATCATGCAAAAAACCGCGAGCAACATGCCGCGCGGTTTTAGGGTATAGCAGATAGCAGGTGTATTGCGGCATGGTCACACACAGCACGACCATTTGTTTATCCGCACTAAATCCACACCGCCTCTTTGTGCCGACATGCTACTGGGCGTGGCGAGTGAGATTAGAGAGTTTTGGATTGGCATTTGGGTTTTGGCGTAGTAGCAACGCCATACGACCGATAGAATGTACCAAAGTGGCGTTTGCCGCCGCTGCAAGCTCTGCCCCGATGGTATCACGCTCTTCTTTGGTGCCGGCCGGTAGTTTTACCTTGATGAGCTCATGATCTGATAAAGCGCGATCAATCTCTTCGGTGATGGTGGGCGTGATGCCTTTGTTGCCAATCATAACGATAGGTTTTAGCTCATGGCCGATGCCTTTTAGACGTTTGATGGTAGCGTTATCGAGTTGCATAGAATTCCTAGGTATTGATAAAAATAAAAATATTACCGCCAACAGCAGTGAGTGATCATTATAGATAATCTATGACCAACTTGCATGAGATCGGCAGGATTTTGCACGATTTTACGTGCTGAAAATGTTAAACTGAAGGTTTGACCACATTATAAACGCTACTGCCTTATAAAACAGTTATTTAACCAAGAGAATTTGATGATTTAAGTGCATTTATAGATAAATAGCCTCATTGGTACTATATTGGTACTATGTCTTGCGCGCATCAGGCGTTTCAAAGTGTATCGTTATCAAAGCGCATAAAGTTTTGCAGAGTAATAGGAGCAGGTATTTTGGCCACGCGTATCGAAAACAAAAAATTGTCAAAAAGCAGCAGTGCTTGGATGCAAGAGCATATTGACGACCATTATGTACAAAAGGCCCAAAAAGACGGCTACCGCGCCCGCGCAGCTTATAAGCTCCTAGAAATCAACGAAAAGACCAGCCTAATCAAAAAAGGCATGACGGTTGTGGATTTGGGCAGTGCGCCTGGTAGCTGGTCACAAGTGGCCGGGCAGTTGGTGGGTGATAAAGGCATTTTAATCGCCTCTGATATCTTGCCGATGGATGCGTTGCCAGATGTCACCTTTATCCAAGGTGACTTTCGTGAAGCTGAGGTGTTTGACGCGATTATGGCAGAAGTGGGCGATCGGCAGGTCGATGTGGTGCTATCAGATATGGCGCCCAATACTTCTGGCAATCGCGCGATTGATCAGCCGCGTATGATGTACCTATGCGAGCTGGCGGTCGACTTTGCGCTGGCAACCTTACCCAAAGGTGGCGCGCTTATTATGAAAGTGTTTCAGGGTGAGGGTACACAAGAATTACGTCAGCAGATGCAGCGTGATTTTAGTAAAATCCGTAGCATCAAGCCCGCTGCCTCACGACCACGATCAAAAGAGATGTTTTGGGTGGCGATCAAATAGTTTTAATTTCAATGAGTTGCTGCTATTGTAAGCGGGAGAGTATGCCATTATAAAGGATGGATACTATGCGTGAAAATCCGCTACAATCGTTAACTGAATAAAAGTGAAACCTGCTTGAATTATGCAGGGAAACACCACATATCATGGTATATTAACTTTGTTTTAAGCATGCGTTTTAGGCAAAGTCGTCTGATAATAAACGCCCGATACGCTCGTTGAGATTTATATATCGTCAAATGAGCCAAACGTTTATGGACGTCACGTGTTTAGTAAACACACCAATAAGTAAGGGATGGGAATAACTAGTGAGCGACATGGTAAAAAATACCTTATTGTGGCTGGTGGTAATCGGCATTTTGGTGCTGGTGTTTAGCGGCTTTGATCAATCCTCTGAGCCGGATAACCTTAACTACTCTGAGTTTGTGACCGCGGTGTCAGAAAATCAGGTAGCCAGTGTTGAAATCGATGGCGAACAAATCACCGGTGAAAAGAAAAATGGCTCATCTTTTGAGACCATTAGACCCGCTGTGACAGACGACGAGCTGATGCCGCTGTTGCGTGAAAATCAGGTTGAAGTTCAAGGAACTGCTCCGAAACGCCAAAGCGTCTTGATGCAATTGCTGATAGCCAGTTTCCCAATTTTATTGATTATTGGTCTGTTTTTATTCTTTATGCGTAATATGCAAGGCGGCGCTGGCGGCAAGGGCGGTGGTCCGATGAGCTTTGGCAAATCAAAAGCCAAAATGCTCACCGAAGACCAAATCAAAGTCAATTTTGAGGATGTCGCAGGCTGTGAAGAGGCCAAAGAAGAAGTGGTCGAGGTCGTTGACTTCTTGCGCGATCCAGACAAGTTTACCAAGCTAGGTGCGACCATCCCACGCGGTATCTTGATGGTTGGACCGCCTGGTACGGGTAAGACGCTATTGGCGCGTGCCATCGCTGGTGAAGCCAAAGTACCGTTCTTCTCTATCTCAGGCTCTGACTTTGTCGAGATGTTTGTCGGTGTGGGTGCCTCACGTGTGCGCGATATGTTTGAGCAAGCGAAAAAGAGTGCCCCTTGTATTATCTTTATCGATGAGATCGATGCCGTTGGTCGCCACCGTGGCTCTGGTATGGGCGGCGGTAATGATGAGCGTGAGCAGACATTGAACCAACTATTGGTTGAGATGGACGGCTTTGAAGGTAACGAAGGCGTTATCGTGATTGCCGCGACCAACCGCGCTGATGTACTCGATAAAGCGCTACTCCGTCCTGGTCGTTTTGACCGTCAGGTACAAGTAGGTTTGCCAGATATCAAAGGCCGTGAGCAAATCCTAAAAGTACATCTGAAGAAACTGCCAAATACGATCAGTGTCGATGCGCGAGCTTTGGCGCGTGGTACGCCTGGCTTTAGTGGTGCCCAGCTGGCTAACTTGGTCAACGAAGCGGCACTATTTGCCGCCCGTCGCAACAAAACCAGCGTCGATATGAATGACTTTGAGGACGCAAAAGACAAGCTATATATGGGTCCTGAGCGCAAATCGATGGTAATACGCGAAGAAGAGCGCCGTGCTACTGCTTATCATGAAGCAGGACATGCCTTGGTTGCTGAGCTACTACCAGGTACCGACCCTGTGCATAAAGTAACGATTATGCCGCGCGGATTTGCCCTTGGTGTGACTTGGCAGTTGCCTGAGCATGATCAGACAAGTATGTATAAGTCAAAAATGCTCAATGATATCGCTATTTTGTTCGGCGGTCGTATCGCTGAAGAGGTGTTTATCAATCAGATGTCGACTGGTGCTTCTAATGACTTTGAACGTGCGACTAAGATGGCACGTGCCATGGTAACCAAGTACGGTATGTCAGATGCGCTAGGTATCATGGTGTATGAAGACGATGATAGCTCGCAAGGGTACTTCGGCGGCGGTGGTCGGACGATTTCTGAAGCCACGCAGCAAAAGGTCGATGACGAAGTTCGCCGGATGTTAGAAGAGCAATATGACATCGCGCGTGAATTAATCGAGGCAAATCAAGATAAAATGCATGCGATGGTTGATGCTTTGATGAAGTGGGAAACCATTGATCGGGATCAGTTGCAAGACATCTTGGCAGGTGAAGAGCCACGTCCACCAAGAGTGTATCAGCCCAACGAAGTGAACTTGTCAAAAAATGACGTTAAAACAACGGGTCCGACACCGCCGCCATTACCAGCGATGTAGAGCAAGCAAGTAAAATTGTAAAAGACAGCTAACAGATCACTGTTTAAGCTAAAAAGCCCTTTTTGATAAAGGGCTTTTTTATGGCTCGTATTTTACTCAGAATTTAGAACCGTATGGTATTTACTGGTATCATAAGCAAATGGTAGCCAATACCGATTGTCCTTTTTTTAGTCCCTTTTATTGATAATGGATGGCCTATGTCATTGTTTCAGCCTTTACCGACTTATCGTATTCGCAGCCGCAACAAAGTGTTGGATTTATCGCAGCCGCAGGTGATGGGAATATTAAATGTGACGCCAGACTCGTTTTCAGATGGTGGTCAGTTTACCGCGGTAGATAAAGCGCTGCAGCATTGTAAACAGCTGATAAATGAAGGGGCGACGATTATCGATATCGGCGGCGAATCTACCCGTCCAAATGCCGCGCCTGTAGCGACGGATGAAGAAGTGCAGCGTGTGGTGCCAGTGGTGACAGCCATTCGTCAGCAGTTAGGTGAAATAGGTCAGGATATTTGGCTGTCGATCGATACCAGCAGCCCGACTGTGATGCAAGCAGCGTTTGATGCAGGCGCTGATATTTGGAATGATGTACGCGCGCTCAGACGTGAGGGTGCGGCCCAATTAGCAGCAGAACTTAATATACCGGTGATGCTGATGCACATGCGCGGCGAGCCCACAACCATGAATGAGTTGGCGCAGTATGATGAGGTAGTCAGTGATGTCAGTCGCGAGCTGCTTGCTCGTATTGAAGAAGTGACTTGTGCTGGCGTGAAGCGTGAAAACCTCATCATCGATCCAGGCTTTGGTTTTGCAAAAGATTACGAGCATCATCGTGCACTATTGACCCAGCTTGATAAGTTACAAACGCTTGGTTTGCCATTGATGTTTGGTATCTCGCGTAAGCGCTTTTTGGCACAGGTACTCACTAAGAGCGGCGTACCAGCAGTTGCCACTACGCAAGCCAGCGAGCGCGATGCGATCGGTACTGCGGCTGGATTGTTGGCATTGCAGCAAGGCGCGAGTATCATCCGTACTCATAATGTAGCGATGATGCAGCAAGCGGCCGCGCTCTGGCAGCAATTAACCGAGTATCATCAAACCTCTGTCATTACGACCAACAACCATCACTATCAATTTACTAAATAATGTACCGACTAGCTATAAGGCGTTTCCTATGAGTATATCTGAAAACAAACCACCTGAGCCAACCAATGAGCAGCGCCGCGTCATCTATCAAGCCCGCCGCGGCCTAAAAGAGCTGGATTTTTATATCGATCCTTACGTCAAGGAGCGGTATTTGACCGCAGATGCTGCTGAACAGGCGACCTTTGCCGAAATGCTCACCTATGAAGACCCAGATTTATTGGATTATTTTACCAATCAATCGCGACCTGAAGATGATGCAATCTGGGCGCTGGTCAATAAAATTAAAACATGGCGTCATACCAAAGAGTTGATGCCCTAATTCGCTACCACACACCTCATGAGATTACCGCGATATCATGGATTCGATAACTGCCCTGCGTATTGATACTGCTATCGAGCCTAAGAGCCGATTGCGCTTGCTGTTACATCTGAGCTTAGCAAGTATCATGATAGGGCTTGGTATATTGGCATCTTTGGCGCTTTGGCAGTACGTGCTGGTCTTAGCGGTGGCAGCCGCCGTGGTAGGTTATTTGACCGTATCCCGCCACTGAGTCAGCGCCTTGATCAACACTGGCAGCTTCTGATGCGTACGGCACAGGGGGAGGGTTTATGGTTGGCAAACCTACAAGCCATTCACCGTTTTGAGTGGGCGCTCAGTTTTGAATTCGATATCATCGAGCCTTATCAGCGTTCGTTGGCCGTGACAGTTTTTCGCGATCAAGTCAGCCCTGAGCAGTGGCGAGAGCTGAATGTTTTGGCCAATATGAGCATTGGCAATACGGTCTAAATATTTATCTTCTTTTCCCTTGGTAGCGATGTACAGGCTTACAAGCGCCTACATGTCATAACAAAATACCTATCTCGATCAGCAAAGAAGCCTGCTATATTAATAGCACTATTAATTGACAGCTAACTATAGTCGATACACTTTAAAAGTGTTATAGCGCTGCTGGGATGAATTTTTCGCAGCTTCTGGGGACGCAGCACGCAAGTAAAATTTATACCAGTAGCGCATTTAAACTTATGACAGTTTTGCTTTGAGCTGACTATAACAACACTGTTGTAGAAAATATGGTGATAAAAATTATGGTGATAATGTATGTTGTGAGGCAGCGGCGTTAAAAAATGGCTACCGACAAATAACGGCTAAAAAAACACTGTGCTAGACCACGATAATGATAAAAAAGGAGAAAAATATGAGTTTATTAGGAAATTTAGTCAGTCAGGTGGCTCGTCAAGCCATGGATCCTGCTGACGCTCAGCATAACCCAGTCAATCAGCGTGCTGATACAAGGCGGACAGGCGGTCTGGGTGATATCTTAGGAAGCGTACTGGGAGGCAGCCAGGGAGGTGGCTATAATCCGCGTCAATACGATCATCAGCCAGATAATGGCTTTGGCCTAGATGACATCATCGGCGGTCTTACTGGCGGCGCGCAGCGTGGTGGTGTCAGCGCAGGCGCTGGTGGTTTGGGTGATATCTTAGGAAGCGTACTGGGTGGTCAGCGCAGTCAAAGCGGCTTTGGCGGTAAAGGCATGCTTATCGCCGTGCTTATGCCCATGGTGCTTAGCTGGATCAAGCGTAATGGTGGTCTGAGCGGTGCATTATCCAAAATCACGGGCATGGGCTATGAAAACCAAGCACGCTCTTGGATGAGCAATCAGCAGGACAATGAAAACCTCGATCCAAACGATGTCAATCGATTGTTTGATGAAAGTGAGATTCAACAAGTGGCAGCGCATACTGGTGCCAACGAAGCCGAGGTGCGCCAAGGCATTGCAGAGCTGCTACCTGAAGTCGTAAATCAGCTTACTCCCAAAGGTAACTTAGATACCGAAGCGGAGGCTAACGAAGAAATTGATCAAATTATCGGCCAGTTATCCAACCGTCTAGGCACTTTACGATAATGGTCCAATGCTTATGTTATAGCTACCTTTAGCTGTGTAGTCTGCCGCTACTGAAACAGACAGCTGATAGAGGCCAAAAGAGCACGTTTATATAGCGTGCTCTTTTTTATTGGAAGGACTTCAATAATACATACTACATAGATATGTTAAAAATGGTGAACAAATGCGCAACGGTGCTGGTAATCTTATAAGATGAGGGTATCAGCCACTGCATAGGATACTGACGCATGCCGTTTAAGCCGATCCAAGCCGCTATTGCCATCGTCGTAGGTCTTATCATTTGGTTTGTCATTCCTGTACCGACGGGCGTCACCGCTGACGCATGGCACATGCTGGCTTTATTTATCGCCACCATCGTTGCCATTATTGGTAAAGTGCTACCCATCGGGGCGATAGCGGTCATTGCCGTAACGCTCGTGGCTTTGACGGGTGTGACCAGTGACAGCCCAAAACAAGCCATCAATGATGCGCTCTCTAGCTATTCAAGCCCGCTAATATGGTTGATTGGTATCGCAGTGATGATATCGCGCGGCCTTATCAAAACCGGTCTTGGTCGCCGCATTGCTTATTATTTTATTTCTATCTTTGGCAAAAAAACCATCGGAGTCGCGTACTCATTGACGGCGGCTGAGCTGATGATAGCGCCTATCACACCGTCGAATACCGCGCGTGGTGGCGGTATTATTCATCCTATTATGAAATCTATCGCCCAAAGCTTTCATTCAACGCCAGAGGAAGGCACGCAAAATAAAATTGGTCGCTATCTGGCAATGGTCAATTACCATGCCAATCCGATTACCTCAGGGATGTTTATCACCGCGACCGCGCCCAACCCTTTAGTGGTAGACCTGGTAAATAAAGCCACAGGCGGCAACATTCAGCTGTCGTGGACAACGTGGGCGGTGGCGATGTTTGTGCCGGGCATCCTGTGTTTGGTGGTGATGCCTTTGGTGATTTATCTGATCTATCCACCTGATGTCAAAGTCACACCTGACGCTAAAGGTTTTGCAAAAGACAATTTAGCAGACATGGGTAGCATCAGCCGCCAAGAAAAAATCATGCTCGGTGTGTTTGGCCTGATGCTACTACTCTGGGCCAATATCCCAGCGCTGCTATTGGGTGAGCAATACAGCGTCGATGCCACAACGACGGCTTTTATCGGTCTGACGACCTTGATATTGACTGGGGTGCTAACGTGGGAGGATATTCTCAAAGAAAAATCTGCTTGGGATACCATCATCTGGTTTGGTGCCTTGATTATGATGGCCGCTTATCTGAATGAGCTTGGCTTGATTCGCTGGTTTTCTGACAATATCGAAGCGATGATTGGTACGACAGGTCTGGGCTGGGTAGGTGCCGTGGCGATTTTGACGCTGGTGTATTTGTACATTCATTACTTCTTTGCAAGTACGACTGCGCATATCACCGCTTTATTTGCCGCCTTTTATGCCGTCGGGCTGAGCTTAGGAGCGCCGCCCATGCTCTATGCGCTGATTTTGGCTGCAGCGGGCAACATTATGATGACCCTCACCCATTATGCGACCGGCACCGCCCCCGTCATCTTTAACTCAGGGTATGTGACCTTAAAAGAGTGGTGGGGCATCGGCGCTATCATGAGTGTGGTCAATCTGGTGATTTGGATAGGGGCAGGTATGATATGGTGGAAAGTGCTTGGCTATTATTAATAGGTATCTGAGTGTTAGATGAGTCACGGTTAAAATCGCTCATCTAATGTCTCAAGCGTGTAGTCAAGGGCGGCAAAGCAGATGTCACTCTTAAAACCTCTATACTGCAAAAACCGTAATTGACGAGCCTTGTCTTTTGGCTCACGGGGCAAGGTATTGCCGTATTTTTTGGTGCGAGCGGTCACCGCTAGCTTTAGCCAGTCAACGCCTTCGACCAGATTGTCATCACCATCTTCGACAAATTCGCTAAATTCCTCAGACTCTGCATTTGCCATATCGATCAGCTCATCGATGTTGTCTGGCATGGCTATTTTTTTTTGATAAAACGCTTGCTTGATGCGGCCGCGCCCCCGTCCTTTACGGATGTTTTCACGGATGAGCATGAGGGTGGTGCGATAATCACTTTGATAGCCTTTTTTCTCAAACTCATCGAGTAAGGCATCAATCTTGTCTGGGTCTTGTTCCTTATCGAGCAGTTTTTGCTTTAGCTCTGCTTTACCGTACTCACGGCGCGACAGATAATAAAAAGCCAGCCAGCGCAGGCGACTCTCTGCCTTGATAGCGTCAATCTCGGCTTGCCTTTGTTCAGGGGTGCGAAGATACGCTTTTAGAGCAGCAGGTAAGTTGTCCGCGTGCGCGTCTGTATAGTGATGATGGACGGCTTTAGGGTCAAGCAGTGGCGCTGAGCCTTCTGTGCTCTCTAAATGATCTACACCCTCTAGGCGCGCATCGCTATCAGCGGTGATGGTAGGGGCGCTATCGTCCGAATGACCATGAATATGATGCTTTACCTCGGCCAGCATCTCTTTGATACTTTGCGCTTTTGGTGGTTGATACGCAGGTGCGTCGTTAGGTTTAGGGCTAAAGCTCGCAGCTGGATGAAAGCGTTTTTCACGTCTTTTACGTTTGGCTGTAGACGCCGACTTCTGAGACGTATTTTTATCGACCCGTGCTGCATGAGGCGATCTGAGCGCTTTGGGTGTTTGGGAGGTTTTAGAGATTTTTTTCGGCTTGCTAGTAGGGGCGCTCGCTGAGTCGGCGTCCGATTCAGCGAGTATTTCAGCTAAGGTTTTAATGTTCATAATCAGTCATAACGATAAATAAGCGTGCCGTTATTGTACTGGCTCAGGCGC
>NZ_JAPEHS010000075.1:0-12625 GCF_028823565.1 Psychrobacter sp. A3 | reverse complement strand
TGGTCTTGATGGCTTATTTATCCTTTGTATTGTACAAGCGATAAAATAAAGAGAAGACCGAATAGAACAACCGAAGTGCCGCCGTAAGATGGTGACCCATGAACCGTGAAGTTCAGGGCGGATGCGTCACTACCTCTGCAGGTTTCCTGATACACCGCAAGCGGTGCAGGCATACACAATGAGGCAATAGGTACCACATCCTAGTAAAGCATTATCGGCTCAGGGAATAAACATCTACTAGCCAACACTTCAGAATAGTTTCATCTTAACCAATGAAAAGTGTGATTGCAAGTAGCAATTACAGATTGCTACGTAGTGAAAATTTGTCAGTTTTTCAGCAATTTTCAGATATGTGCTAATATAGAGGGCTTTCAACACCCTAAGACAGCATTATAGGCGTTCATTCACTTGAGGAGCGGTAATATATGACCACGAACCAGCAACCATCAGAGTCTATCGACGACAATCAGGCACCACTTAATGACAAAAACGGCGGACAAAATAAAAAAACACCGCATGTTTTGATGATATTGGACGGCTTTGGTCATCGTGAAGAAGATAAGGATAATGCCATTGCTGAGGCCAATATGCCAAACTTGGATAAAATCTATCAGCAATATCCACATGGCCTGATCTCTGCCTCTGGAGAAGATGTGGGTTTACCAGATGGTCAGTTTGGCAACTCAGAAGTGGGACATATGAACCTCGGCGCTGGCCGCGTCCTGTATCAAGACTCAACGCGTATCTCAAATGAGCTTGCCAATCGTGAGTTTTATAAAAACCAAGCGCTGGTCGATGCAGTAAAAGCAGCAAACGACTTGGGCGGTAATGTGCATATCATGGGCTTGCTCTCTGATGGCGGGGTGCACTCGCATCAAGATCATATCGAAGCGATGTGTCATTCAGCGCTGGTGCATGGTGCCAAAAACGTCTTTGTGCATTGTTTTTTAGATGGCCGCGATACGCCGCCTAAGTCTGCTGACAAATATATCGATCGCTTGCGTGATCATATCGGTAAGCTCAACGCCCACTACGAAGGTGGTCGCGTACAGATTGCCAGTATCATCGGGCGTTATTATGCCATGGACCGTGACAATCGCTGGGAGCGCGTCCAAAAAGCTTATGAGCTGATCACTGAAGGAAAAGCTGATCGCTTGGCCACGCGTGCCGATGGTGCTGTACAAGCCGCTTATAAAGCGCGCGAGACGGATGAGTTTGTCAGTCCGACGACCGTGATTGGTCGTGATGAAGTGCCTTATACAGTTGAAGACAATGATGCGCTGATCTTTATGAACTTCCGCGCTGATCGTGCTCGCGAGCTTACCCAAGCGTTTGTGCTGCCAGATCATGAGTTTTCAGGGTTTGCCCGTCAAAAGCAGCCAAAGCTGGCCGCCTTTGTCATGCTGACCAAATACTCTGATGTGCTGGCTGACAACCCGTACACCAGCATCGCTTATCATCCCACCTCATTGACCAACACCCTTGGCGAGTATTTGCAAAACATTGGCAAAACGCAGCTACGTATCGCCGAAACGGAAAAGTACGCTCATGTGACGTTTTTCTTTAGTGGTGGCCGCGAAGAGGAGTATGAAGGCGAGACCCGTATCCTAGTACCATCACCTGATGTGGCCACTTATGATCTGAAGCCTGAAATGAGCGCCCCTGAAGTGACGGATAAGCTGGTCGAGGCGATTGAGTCTGGCAAGTATGATGTGCTAGTGGTCAACTATGCCAATGGTGATATGGTCGGACACACGGGTATCTTTGATGCCGCGGTGCAAGCGGTAGAGGCGCTCGATGTCTGTATTGGCCGTCTTGAGACTGCTGTGCGCGCGGCTGGCGGCGATATGCTCATCACCGCTGATCATGGCAACTGTGAGCAAATGCAGGACTATGAAAGTGGGCAAGTGCATACTCAGCATACCACCGAGTTGGTACCTCTGATTTATATCGGCGAGCAAAAACTCACGGTGCGCAATGGGGGTAAGCTCAGCGATATCGCTCCAACTATTTTGACCCTGATGAGTGTGGATACACCAGCTGAAATGACAGGTAAGAGCCTACTGATTCCAGCGTCGTAAGTCTGCTTTATGATCATACGCCATTCTCATGAGTAGCGGCGTGTTGCTCATTGCGGTGAATGACGATACTGTGGCTATGCTGTGAGTTGTACTGTAGCGGTAATATGGCTATGGTACGATAAGGACAGACAGACGTTGTACCGCCATATTATAAGGAGAGATCATGATTGTCTCTCCTTTTTTTTTGCTATATTTTTAGGCATTTTTTTATTGTCACGACCGCAGTCTACCAATGACAGTTAACGATTTAAATACTGAGGGTTTGCAATACACTACTAGTCTTAGCTCTGCTCTTGATGCTATCTTATAAAGTCGCTATCACAGATATTTTTATAATAAAAATTACGATATTTTATGATTAATACGAGTATTTTATGCGTCCTATTTATGCCATACGCTCTTTTCTCATCAAAAAAATCAATCGCGATATCAGACGTGTATCCAGCACGCCTGCTGTATATAAGCCTGTCTTTATGGCAGCGCTGCTAGGGCTGGTCGGTGTCAATTTCTCTCAAGCGGCCGCAGCCCCCAGTCATCATTCGGCGCAGAAGCTGCAACTGATTGGCTTAAATACGGATGAGATAGATCCTGCAGAAGACAATCTATCAGATATCGCCGATATGCTAGCGGCAGCCGACGACATCGATGACTCGATAGATAGCGTTGCCGATGAAAGCGTGCTCAATGACGAGGCTGAGGTAATCGATACCGCGATACCGCCGGAGGTCGCGCATGTGTCATTGAATGCCATTTCTCCTGAGACGCTCAAGACCTTTGTCGCTGTGGTCGATTTGGTGCGCCGTGAGTATGTCGATGCGGTCAACGACGAGACGCTGTTTAATAATGCCATGAGCGGTATGTTGACCAAGCTCGATAGTCATGCTGAGTTTTTGGATGCCGAGGCTTATGAAAACCTGCGTGCCTTTACCGAAGGCGACGTAGGCGATGTCGGTATCAAGGTCAGCTATCAGCCACAAGAAGGCTACTGGGTCATCACAGAGGTCATCGATGACTCACCTGCTGACAAAAAAGGCATCGCAGTCGGCGATTATTTGCATCAGGTGGGTGAGTTTAGGCTTGATGAAAATCGCCAAACCAACGACGTTGAGCAACTGTTGACGGGTATCGCTGGCACGCAAGTAGATGTGGTGACTTCTAAAGCGGGTCGCCGTAAGCACACTACTACTTTGCAGCGAAATAACAGCCATCCGCAAACCATTGAGATAGAGCTGGTCGATGGTATTGCGGTGGTTAGGCTACCAGCCTTTCAAAACGATAGTCGTGACAGGCTGCTTGAGGGCTTGATCAATCTAGACGCGCCGGTTTCAGGCATTTTGTTGGATCTACGTGATAATCCAGGCGGCGTGCTTACCTCGGCGGTGAATGTCGCCAGTCTGTTCATGAATGATACTGATGTGGTGCAGGTACAAGCGCGCCAAAACGAGCCGCGCGTGCTGTCCACGACAGGTGAGGCCATCCTTAAGCCTCTACCTATGGTGGTGCTACAAAATCGCTACTCGGCTTCGGCGGCCGAGGTGCTTGCCAGCAGCCTGCAGGCGCAGCAGCGCGCCACTATCCTTGGGGAGGTCAGCTATGGTAAAGGATCGGTACAGTCGGTGATTCCGCTAAACGATGAGCAAGCAGTCAAACTGACGGTCGCCAACTATATGACCGCCACGGGTCAAAAGATAGATGAGATCGGGGTGACACCTGATGTGATGCTCTCTGGAAATGAGAGCACATGGCGACAGCAGGCTCTTGAGCTGGTCAAAGAGCGTGCCTTAACGTCAGGCGTTCGTTTTGTCCGAAAGCCCAACAGCGCACAGTGAGCCTAATCTAAGTCATATAATGGTCCTCCATGCCATAGATCGTCTCTGGTCCTTATTCAAGCTGGTCTTCATCGATTTCTAGTTTTTTCATGCGGTAACGTAAAGAGCGAAAAGTCGTGCCTAGCAGTTCAGCGGCTTGGGTTTTATTCCAGCCTGTTTGCTTTAGTGCGGTGATGATCAGCTGTTTTTCTTGCGCTTGTAAATAATGCTCTAAGCCTTGGGCAGGTAAGCCTGTATTGTTGATGTTTTTTGTCTCGTTTGGCGCTTGTACGGCCTGATTGGCCGTTTTTATGTTTTCGGCGCTGTCGCCCTGCGCCGTTTTTAGGTGATTGGCCGCCGCACCTTTGATGACAGAAGGGTAGTGCTGAGTATGAGTGCGATAAGGATGCAAGTTGCTGGCCGAAGTCGGGGTTTGCATAGGTTGTCCCTTCTCATCGTGTGCTGCTGAGCTGTCTATAGGCACCATTTGCTCCGATGGGCTGTTTGGCAAAAGCGTGTCTGCTGAAGCAGGATGAGTGCGGGCGGCAGGTGTTTCAGCTGTTGGTGCTGTGCCTTGCGTAGCTGTGTTTACCGCATGCGGCTCTGTATCCGCCGGCGTCAACGCTGGCAGGCCCAGATGGTTGACATCGATATTTGGCGTTTCTGCTAGGGTTACTGCACGCTCAAGCAAGTTACGCAGCTCGCGCACGTTGCCTGCAAAGTCGTGATGTTGCAAACGCTCACAGGCGGCTTCTCCAATTGCCACTCTTCAGCGATCAAGGCCAAAAAGTGTGTCGCTAGTACAGGTATGTCATCACGGCGCGCGTTGAGCGTCGGTAGTTTTAATTCAATGACGTTGATGCGGTAGTAGAGATCTTGGCGAAACGTGCCAGCCTGCACCAGCTGGGCCAAATCTTTATGAGTTGCAGACAATATGCGAATATCGACAGGTATCTCTTTGGTATCACCGATGGCTCTTACCGTTTTTTCTTGAATGGCGCGCAGAAGCTTGACTTGCATCGCTAGCGGCAAGTCAGCCACTTCATCTAAAAATAAAGTCCCGCCATTGGCTTGCTGAAACAGGCCTTGTTTGTCAGCGACCGCGCCCGTGAAGCTGCCTTTTTTATGGCCAAAAAATTCAGACTCCATCAGCTCGGAGGGTATGGCGCCGCAATTCACAGGTACAAAGCTACCATCACGGCGTGGACTGAGATCATGAATCAGTCTGGCGACCACTTCCTTACCTGTACCCGACGCCCCTGATAAAAACACCGGTGCTTGCGAGCGCGCCAGTTTTAAAATGGTGTTTTTCAGTGGTAGCATCACCGCTGAGTCGCCGATCAGCCTACTATCGAGGAGTTTTTGCTCAGGGGTACACTCAGGAGCGGCCTCGGGGTCGTCACCTTGGTGAGTGACTTTGAGGGCGTTTTCGACCAGTTGGCGCAGGCGCGGCAGCTCAAGTGGTTTATTGACAAAATCAAAAGCGCCAAGCTTGAGGGCTTCGATGGCCAAATCCATACTACCATGCGCGGTAATAACGGCAATGGGCGTATTGGTGCTGCCACTGATTTCTTTGACCAGCTCCAGACCTGAGCCGTCAGGGAGCTTGAGATCCGTTAAGCAAAAGTCATACTCGCGCTCTTGCCAGTAGCCTCTTGCTTGTGACAATGTATAAGCCACATCACTTTTGATGCCCATCTTGGTTAAAGTGATTTGCATTAATCGGCACAGATCCACTTCATCATCAACGACTAGCGCGGTTTTTGTCATACATCATCTCATCGTATTCGGTAGCGAAAAATTATCAAAGCATCTATCACAATTGAAGTTGAGTGCTTACAAATGCTCAGCTTATCAGTGCGGTATTGGTACACAAATAGTAAGGTCGTACCAATGCGTTTTATACATGGGTGCAGGCATTGATGGCAGGTGCGATGAGGCGAAAGCAGGTTTTTGTGTGTTCAGGCACATATAGCAGGCGAGCTTGATTGGCTTCGCAAAAGGCTTGTGATAGATACAACCCAAGTCCTGTCCCTGCTTGATCTGTGGTAAAAAACGGATTGAACAAGTGCGGTAAATCATGCTCGCGGACCCCAGTACCACCATCTAAAATATCGATTATAACATCGTTATCTGCACAATAAATCTCGATTTCCACAAAGGCATGAGGGTGGGCGTAGCTACTATGACGCAAACCATTGTTGATTAAGTTGATCAATACTTGCTCTAGTTGGTGGGTGTCAAAGGAGATGGTCGGCTGGGTCTTAACACGCAAAAACACGTCATGCCCCTGAAAATGGTTTTCTAAAAACGCAGGCATCCATTCGGCAAGTACGATAGGCTGCTGGTTTGCTTGCTGCTGACGCGACAGCTTTAAGATGTCTTCTATAATGCGATTGACGCGTTTGGTCTGCGAAAATATCATTTTATACAGCTCATGATTGGCTGCGATGTGCTCATCACTATAATCAGGTGCAGGGCTTGTCATGTTATTTGCTGGTGGGTGACAGCTTTCTACGACGTCCTCCATGAGCAACTGGCTGGCTTGTGAGATGGTGGCCAGTGGGTTTCTAATCTCATGAGCAATACTGGCCGTCAGCTGTCCTAAAGACGCCAGTTTTAGCTGCTGAGCGTTGGCTTGCTCACGGCGCAAATCTTCGAGCATGACCAGTTTACTGCCGTCTTTTAGAGGGATAATCTGTACACGTAGCTTGCCAAACACCGATACATTGGCCACGGCAGGTAAGTCATAAGTAAAGGTACGCGACTGTCCTGCTGCGACAGTCAAGCAGGCTTGAAGCAGCTGCGGATGCTGCTCGTCAAGCTGCTCTTCAAAATCTGCTAATTGGGCAGCAGATGCGCTATCGAGCCTGCGCCTATCAATTGGCGTACGACTTTCACTGGTAGTAGGTAAGGTGAGTGATGGACGATGAGGGATACTGAGCAGCTGATACGCGGCAAGATTTGCCAGCACGATATGCGCCTGATCGATGACAATAACGCCATTGACCATTTGAGTGATGACTTCTTGGTTGATGACATTTAGGCGCTCGACTTCCTTGGCATGACGGGCGGCCACTTTTTCTAACTGCACTAGGCGCTGCGAGATAGACCAGCTCAAGCCACCCACCGCCAAAAAACTGGCAGACATCAGCAGCGCATCGCCTAAGTTGGTCAAGCTCATGCTATTGGCAATGGCATAAAAAAACTGCTGATAAATAACAAAAATAATTGCCAGTAAGGTGATGATCAATGCTTGAGAGCTGTGAAGTAGCATAAAGCTTGCCGCTACCACTACCATATATAGCATGGTCAGCTGCAAGTCAGGCGCACCTGCGGTATAAAGCAGCAAGCTTAAGATGATGACATCCAAAGCCAAGCCAAAGGCCAGCTGCTGGCGCATGTGTTTGTTGACCACATAAAACAAACCGAGCAATATCATGCTAAGCAGTACATAAAAGCTCAGGGTGGTTTGTTGCAAAAAACTGGGCAAAGACGCGCCGCTATCAGCACGTGCGGTGATATAAACCATGAGCATAGAAAACAAGCTCACAGCAAAGCGATAACTGCTATAAATCAGTCCTAATTTACGCAGCTGCGGCAATGGCAGGGTGTCATTGGGGGGCGCTGAGCGGGTGATGGTCGAGAAAAAACGAATAGCAGGTTTCATAAATTCACCGTCATGGGACAATCAGTACTTGCTGACTTACAGTGCTGTCTGGCTTAGCTGGTTGACTTGCTAAGCAGGCAAGTAGGCGAAGATTATGGCTGAATCAGGCCATGACGGATCGCTAAATGTGTCAGTTTGACATCGCTATCGACTCCGACTTTTTCATAGATACGGTAGCGATACGTATTGATGGTTTTGACACTGACAAACAGCTGATCCGCGATTTGCTGCGGGCTTTGGCAGTTGACGACCATCATCGCTACTTGTTTTTCGCGATCACTGAGCAAATCAAAGGGCGAGCCGGCATTGTCTGATAGCAAGACGTCTGCTAACTGCTCTGCGACATCTTGGCTAAAATAGCGGCCCCCTTGATAGACTTTTTTTACCGCCCGTATCATTTCGTCTAAAGGTGTGCCTTTGGTGATATAACCGTTGACCCCAGCTTTTATCAGCATAGAAGGATAAGGCTGCGCCGACATGCTGCTGACCGCCAAAATCTTGATACCCATGTCCAATTGGACCAAACGTTTGGTGGCTTCAAGCCCGCCAATATTGGGCATATTGACATCGAGTAATACCACATCAGGGTGCAGCTGTTTGGCCATTTTGATCGCCATGTCGCCGCTATCGGCCTCACCGACCACCTCAATATCCGCACTGTCTGACAACATACGGCTGATACCCATACGTACCAAATCATGATCATCGACTACCAATACTTTAATCATCACTATACTCTTTACTATTTGTCAGAAGAAGGGATGTTGCCTAGCATAAATCACAGACAAAAAACTGTCTAAGGTATTTTTTAGTTTTTGACGATGTAAAATACTGCTAATATATTATGTGGATGTTGTTGTTTAATATATCAAATTTTGAATAATTGCCATGCTTTGGGTTAAGATATATTGCTGAAATGTGAACCAATGTTTCTATAATATAAAGTGGTTGTAGCAAAATTTGAATTGGGACAAAATAAACCAGTAAATCAGCTTGATACATTAAACTTAAAAGCAAACCATGATACACTAAAAATACAAAAACTCTATACGAGTACTTACAAACCTATTCATAAACACTATGAACGTTTTTGGCGTCAGATCGTATGTATCTGGGGTGATAGCGACAGCAGGAGGCACAATGAAGCAACTACCATTAACCAAACAGCAACTGATCGCTGCCATGATTTCACTGAGTTTGGGCGGTGTGGCACAAGCTGCACTTACGATTAATGGTAGCGCTGATACAGAATCTAGCGCGCGTATCAGCTGGGGCGGTGCCGATAGCTTGTCTGAAGCCCGTAAGATTATGTACAAATCGACAGGTTCTGCTATCAAAAAAGTCGATACTGGTTATGGCACCACCAATATCACCAATACCAACAGCTTTGGTAGCAGCAATAATAGCTATACCAATAGCAATCGCTACAACACCACCTATCACGGCGCCTTTGGCAGTAGTGATATGATTCCGATCAGCACAGACTCGCGTAGTGTGGCTGTGATTGATGCTGAAACAGGCGAGTCTATCTACGAAAAAGACGCGGATATTGCCCGTCCAATGGCCAGTATCACCAAGGTCATGACCGCGATGGTGGTACTAGATGCCGGTCTGGATATGCGTGAAGAGATTATCTTAGACGCAGAAGACTTTGTCGGCCCCAAACGTGCAAGCTCTCGTCTAAAAGTAGGAGATCGCCTCAACCGTGCCGAAATGTTACTCATGGCCTTGATGAAGTCAGAAAACCCAGCCGCAAAGAGTCTGGCGCGTAACTATCCAGGTGGATATAGTGCTTTTATGCGAGCGATGAACCGCAAAGCGCAAGACTTGGGTATGACGACTGCCTTTTTTGGTGATCCAACGGGTCTTGACAAGCGCAATGTGGCATCATCAAATGATTTGGTCAAGATGGTGCGCGCTGCGGGTAACTACGATGTGATTCGCCGCTTCTCCACCACCAAAAGCTATGATTTCTTTGTATCAAATTACTCTCGCGGCAACCGTACATATAAAGCCAACAATACCAGCAGCTTAGTACGTGAGGGTGGCTATCCTATTGGTATCTCAAAGACCGGCTTTATCAATGAAGCAGGGCGCTGTGTGGTCATGGAAACGAGGGTCAATAACCGCCCAGCCATTATTGTTATTTTGGGCGCAAACAGCTCAGCCACGCGCTGGGGCGATGCCAAAAATATCTTAAACAGCTTGGCCACGCGTCGTACTGTATAAGTGCGGATGACACTGATGTCAGTATACAAACACACATACGCACGTATATAGATCAAAAATAGACAGGTAAAATAATTCAAAGGGCTGTTATATAATATAACGGCCTTTTTTATATCAAAAAGGATACTCGTGGTATGAATCACTTGCAATCGGCTGTCGTACCTCAGCTTTATTTACTGACGAACGACGATGAGTTTGAGCGACTCTATCAAAAGCTAGAGGCCGCGCTGGCAACAGGGCTGGTCGGTCTGCTGCAAGTACGCCGTAAAAAAACAGCGGCATTGCCAGATGGTGCGGCAACACTGTTGGCAGAAGCCAAGCAAATTGTCGAGCTGGCACGAAGATATCAGGTACCAGTCGTGATCAATGATGATAGTGCGCTGGCGGCCAAGCTCGGTGTCGGGGTACACCTAGGTCAGCAAGATGGCAAGATGGTCGATGCCAAGCGCCAAATAAGTCCGGATCAGATTATCGGTCGTACGTGTCATGGACAAGTGGCGCTGGTCAAAGAAGCCAAGCAGCAAGGCGCAGACTATGCGGCCATGGGTGCTGTTTTTGCTTCTACGACCAAGCCCAAAGCCGATACCATCTCGTATCAGCAGCTAAAAGAAGGCTGCCAGCAAGGCATCGATATCTGCGTGATAGGTGGGTTAAGTGCTGAGAATGTCGGCGCGCTGGCAGGTTTGCCCATCAAATATGTGGCTGTCGTTGGAGATATTATGGATTTGCCTATTGCGCAGATAGCACCTCGTTGTCAGCAGTGGCAGCAAGCGTTTGCAAAGTGGCATACCGCTGCCGGTGACGTAAAGGCCTGATGGCCAAGTATCGTCAACTCAATATAAAATCGCCCTAAAGTAGGTTAACTATATAAGCCACAAGACGAAATAAGTCACACGGATAAGTCAAAAGCCATTCGCTATTTGGCGTGTTGCATACATAACGTAGCATAGGGCAGGGCTTCTAGGCGCTGCTCTTCGATTGGCTCGCCGCATACTTCGCACTCTCCATAACTACCGTTTTCGATACGGCTTAGCGCGTTTTCTACATAAATTAGACTTTGACGCGCCTCAGCCATGAGGTTTTTTCGCATGTCGTTTTGACGGTAGGAGATGGCTTGGTCTTCCCAGTGCTCATTGAGGTCGTCCTGTGGGTTTTGGATATGTTCTTCGATTTTGTCGATGCGAGTTTCGTACTCTTCTTTGAGTTTTAATAGGTTTTGTTTTGCCGTTTTTAGATCGATACTCATGGTTTTCTCCTAGTAGGTTTTTGTTATTATTCACTAAACAGTTAGGCCAGCGCCTGTGTTTGGCAGAGCCTGCGGTTATTCTGGTCTGGCCTAAGGTCATCATAGTGTAGATTTATCATAAACAGCGCAATCCATGAGTGCCACCACGAAATGTTACTGGTTTTATAAAATTCTGATTTTTATCATCAGTTTGTCGAGCTGGTTTTGTGTGATTGTCTGCTGAGTAATATTTAATCCACGCTTTGATAGGAGAGCGTGGCAGAAAACTGCTAGAATACACCGCCACAAATTCTTACTAGAGTGTTTTTGATCGGCCTGAGCGCTACCACTCAGGCGGCATAGTGCGGCATCGTATCGATGGTGTCAGTTTTATTTAGGATTGACCATAAATATGTGGTAGTAGGACTTATCGAGCAGTCCACTGTAGATTAACAATAGATGATGTAGAGGAGCAGTTAATGAATTTTTTGCGTATGAGTGAGCTGAGCTTAACGGACAAGGTTGTATTGATTCGAGAAGACTTAAACGTGCCAATCAAAGATGGCAAAGTCAGCAGTGATGCGCGCCTGCAAGCAAGCTTACCTACCATTAAGATGGCGCTAAAAAAAGGCGCGGCTGCGATTGTCTGCTCACATCTTGGGCGGCCAACCGAAGGCAGCCCTGAAGCCATTTATTCATTGGCACCGGTCGCTGATTATCTTAGCGACAAGCTGGCTGCACCTGTGCGGTTAGACACTGACTATCTGACTCAAGGCGTGTCTATCAAAGCAGGTGAAGTGGTGCTACTAGAAAACGTCCGTTTTAACAAAGGCGAGAAGAAAAACGAAGCTGCTTTGGCAAAAAAATACGCAGATTTGTGCGATGTGTTTGTGATGGATGCCTTTGGTACCGCGCATCGCGCGCAAGCATCGACAGAGGGCGTCACTCAAGCCATGCACCAAGCAGGCAAAAAGGTCTGCGCAGGGCCGTTGTTGGCCGCAGAGCTTGATGCGCTAAGTTTGGCGTTAGAAACACCAGCTCAGCCGATGCTGGCTATCGTGGGTGGCTCAAAGGTATCGACCAAGCTTGAAGTGCTGCATAGCTTAGCTGAGGTATGTAGCCAAATCATCGTTGGTGGCGGTATTGCCAATACATTTTTGGCGGCGCAAGGTCATAGCGTTGGTGCATCATTGTATGAAGCGGATTTGATCGATAGCGCTCGCGATATTATGAGCAAAACTGAGATTTTATTGCCTGAGTTTGTGGTGGTGGCTGATAAAGGCGATATTGACTTTGCCGACTTTACTGGCTCATTACAACAAGCCACTGCGACCATTAAGTCGGTCGATGCTATCGGCGACAACGACATGATATTGGACATCGCGCCAAAAAGCGCTGAGCGCTTGGCTGAGGCTATCATCAATGCCAAGACCATTTTATGGAATGGTCCAGTTGGAGTTTTTGAAGTGGATGCTTTTGGGCAGGGTACGCAGATATTGGCCGCAGCGGTCAAAGATAGTGCTGGGTTTTCTATCGCAGGCGGCGGTGATACGCTAGCTGCCATTGATAAATATCAAGTGGCGGACGGCGTCAGTTATATGTCTACAGGTGG
>NZ_JAPEHS010000074.1:0-13015 GCF_028823565.1 Psychrobacter sp. A3 | reverse complement strand
CGTTTAAGTTTATATAAAAGTTTTATTTTCAATTGACTATATAAAAATCAAATATAAACCTAAGTATATTTGAATAACCCTAAAAGGAAAATGAATGCCAAAGCAGCGTACCACCATCGAGCTACCTCGCGGTATCCTTGATCTCACGTATCAGACCAATAGCCATAACGGCCATGCAGCGTATCAATTAAATGATTTATTGGGCTTTGCTCAGCGCATCAATCCTAAGCGCGCATTTTTGTTTGTCTCAAAAGTCTTAGGTCGCCATATTCCTGTCGCTCCCAGCACCATGCGTACCGCTTTTACTGATTTGGCCGCGTTGATTCCCAGCCATTTGCCTGAGCCTATTTTGGTGATTGGTATGGCGGAGACTGCGGTGGGTCTATCAGCAGGCGTGCATCAAGCGCTGCAAACCCGTTATCCCAACGCGCTGCTACTCAACTCCACCCGTCACGCCCAGCATAACGAAGACAATGACGAAGCGTTATTCACTACCTTTAGCGAAGATCATAGTCATGCCAGCCAGCACCTGATTTACCATAGTGCAGAGCAAGCAACGCAAGCACAATTACTTGCGAGTAAAACGCTTATTATGGTCGATGACGAGGCCTCGACAGGCAACACCTGCGTCAATGTCGTCACTGCCCTACGTCAAGCTGGACTTAGTCAGTTAGAGCAAGTACATCTAACCACGCTGGTTGATTGGTCACTCAATCAACAGCAAGCAACCACGGATACTGCGGACGCTATATCTAGCCGTCTGCCTGATATTGATTTTTATCGTCATCACTTATTGTCTGGCGCGTGGACTTGGACAGATGCCCCCAATCCTGAACCGATTATGATGCCAGCCGTCGATACCACCGAAGCTGGTAGCCAGCCGTTGGGTAATACAGGCAATTGGGGGCGCTTCCCAACGCTCGATAGTACAGAGGGGTTTGATCGTTATTTGGCGCACTTCCAAACGGTATTTACACGCTTTCGTGAGCAGGTATCGCCTAGCCTGCCTCAGTGGCCTGCGCGCATATTGGTATTAGGCAGTAATGAGTTTGTTTGGTTGCCGTTTTTGTTGGCAGAGTGGCTAGAAAGCCAAACGCAAGCTACCGTCAAATTTGGCGCGCTGACACGCTCACCGATTGCTCTTGGCGGCGCGATCAGTACGATGCTAAGCTTTCGTGATCATTATGGTCTTGGCATGACTAACTTTGTATATAACGTCGAGCCAAAAGACTGGGACTTGATTGTGCTATGTGTAGAGACCGCTAGCGATAGCGTTGATAGTATGTGGCAAGGTTTAGATAATGTATTGATTGTAGGGGCAGATCTATGACTACCTCTTTCTTTCAAGCGAGTCCTGATATAATAAAGCCCTACGCGCTCATGGATTTAGACGATACGCTATTTCAGACGCAGCGCAAAATAGATGCTTGGAACTTGCCAACGTCCAAAGCTGAAAACTTAGTGTGTGCGAGTGTCAATAAACAGGGCGAGCCGCTGAGCTTTATGAGTCAGCGACAAGCAAGCTTTGTTAATTGGTTATTAGCGAGTACTGAGTTGATAGTGGTCACTGCCCGCGATCGCAAAGAGATCAAACGGGTGAGACTGCCGTTTGATAGCTGGCAAATACTCACCCACGGCGCGGTTATTTTAAGCCCTAATGGCGAGCCACTGGGCACATGGCAGCAGCATATATATGACGCACTGTTGCCTCTGCAAGACAAGCTGGCGCAGCTAAGTGCGGTATTTACTCAGCACAGCAGCAGCGACAACAGCCATTTAAAGTTTGCCGCGCATACGGATCATTTTAATAACGGCACTGAAAACAAAGAACTGACCATCTATCTTGCTATCAAACACGCGCAAAAACATCATCAAGCTCTGATACAGCTCGCTGAGCAGTTGCCTAAATTGATACGAAACTTTGATCAAGACTTCTATATGCATGTCAATGCAAATAACTTAGCCATTTTGCCGCATGCTGTGCACAAGCGTCATGCGGTAGAGTTCTTGCTAGAGCAGCATTTAGAGAGCAGCAGGCCAAGCTTTGGCTTTGGTGATAGCTTAGCCGATTTGCCGTTTTTGCAGCTACTAGACTGGTACGGGATGCCCAATCATGGTCAGCTACATGATCAATATAATCCTCAACATTTAAAATAACTATAGAGCCTGCAATGACGAAAGCTAGAACAAAAGACTTACAGAGATTTGGCTCAGGCAGCTATTTAGCTGATGATGTCACGGTGCTCCTAGATGTCGTTGACAAAGACGCGGTCGCTGATGTACCGGTCAGCAAAAAGGAAGCGCTGATCCAAAGTGGGCAGCGGCACTACTCCGATATGCTCACCTTAGAGCAAGCACCAACTGCTAAGCATGAGCAGCTATATCTGCAAGCGCTTGAGCAAGGTAAAGCGCGCATGGCTAGCGATATTGCTAATTTGGCTTACTCCTTACAGCAGACTTTTAAACAAACCGTTAGTAGCGAAAACCCATTAATATTAGTCAGTTTAGTCAGAGCCGGACTGCCTATTGGTGTGCTATTACAGCGCGCTTTAGCGGATACCAATAGCGCTTATGCCTTGCCATCTAAACACTATGGCATGAGTATCATTCGCGATCGTGGTCTTGATCCAGTCGCCTTGCAGCTCATATTGGACAGCCATCCTGATAGCCCTATCGTTTTCGTTGATGGTTGGACCGGCAAAGGCGCTATCTATCAAGAGCTAGCGCGTAGCCTAAATCCATTTAATGATGATAACCACGTCAATTTTGCTAACATTTTTCATCAAGGTGAGAGTGTTATACCGCTACTTACCCTTGCCGATCCCGCTGGCGTCGCTTGGTTAGCTGCGAGCGAGGAGGACTGGCTGATACCATCTGGACTATTAAACAGTACGGTATCTGGATTGATCTCGCGCTCGCTTTATACTGATCCAAAGTCAGGTCTACATCGCGCTATTTTTTATGATAACTTAGTCGCTATCGATCACAGCCTCGCCTTCATCGAGCAAATCGATCGTGCGCGGCAAACCCTCCAGCGCCCCATGCAGTGCTTGCCGATGTATCAGCAGCCACGCTATCGGACCGCAGGTTTAATCGATAGCATTGCCGCCGACTATCACATCACCAACCGCAATCGCATCAAACCAACCATTGCCGAGGCTACCAGAGCGATACTACGCCGAGACCCTGAGCGTATCTTGCTGGCCTGCGCCGATCATCCCGATACGCTACTATTACGACATTTATGTCACGAGCGAGATATTCATATCAGTGTATTAGGTGATAAAATACTACCCTATCACGCCATCACTCTTATCAAACAACGCAGCAAAGACGACTGTTAATATACATAGTCATATCGCTTATACTAGGGCGTGTCTGCAATGACAACTTTCGTGATTTACGGGTTAAAAATGGCTATATTTATGCCAAACGGTGTCTCATTCTTAGCTAATATACTGATATGAACTTTGAGCTGACCCTAGCTGGACAAAAATATATCTCATTTTTAACCTCATAGTTCCGTTGCAGACACACGCTAAAGCCAGTTTAAAAAAGCGCTATCCTAATAACATCGCCACGCTGGTCTACGTTTTTGCTTACTCAGCCTATCGTGTGAGAAGTAAAAACATAGGCCAGCCGTCCTGTATTGTTTTTTTTGAGTGAGACGATGATAACGTTTTACCCTTTTATTCATCACAACTACGATGCCCATTATGTCCGATATCCCCACAAACCAATCAAACCGATACGCGCATACTCAATCTTATGCCCACCTCATCACCGAGCGCCATGCCATGGTGAGACCACATACGCATCACCCTTATCAGCTCGGTGCTAGCCTTTATATGCCGGCCACGCGCCAAGACATCTGGCAGGTCATCAAACGCGACAAGCTACCGACGATTAATAGTATTATCATTTGTCTAGAGGACGCTGTCGGTCATAGCGATGTCGAGCTGGCACTCGAGCGCTTACAAGACTTACTAAACACGTGGGCCGAGCATGTCGATACAATTAATCAGCCCTGCAAACGAGCGTCGCTAGAATCCCAGCCGCCCGCCCAGCTGCCGACACGCCCCTTGGTCTTTGTGCGTCCGCGCAGCCCAGCGATGCTACAACAGCTCGCAGACTACGCTCATATCGACCTTATCGATGGTTTTGTATTGCCAAAAGTGGATATGTATAGCTTGTCCAACTGGCGGCTGGCTTGTCAAAATATTAGCAGTACCCAGCTGTTGATGCCGACGCTCGAGACTGCAGCGCTCTTTGATCCGCGGCATAATCAAGAGCTGGCCATCGGCTTTAAAGAAGCCTTTAATCAGCCAGTCTTTGCCCTACGTATCGGCGGCAATGACTTATTTGCTGCGCTGCGCTTACGTCGCCCAAAAAACAGCATCGTCTATGACACCCCTATTGGCACACTGGCCTATCAGCTACTCGGCTGCTTTGTACCGCACGGGTTTTATCTGACAGCGCCCGTCTTTGAGTATCTAGATCAGCCAACGCTATATATGCAAGAGCTGACCCGCGATGTCAGCTTGGGTTTAGTCGGCAAGACCGTCATACACCCAAGCCAAATTGCGTTGGTGCAGCAGGCGTACTGCGTCTCTCTTAGCACCTTAGATGAAGCACAAGCGATACTGCATAGCGAGGCCAAAGCGGTATTTAAGTACAACAACACCATGCTCGAGCCTGCCACGCATCGTGCTTGGGCGACAGAGATCGTCAACCGCGCTGAGGTGTTTGGCACGATAGATGATAGCAATAGCGAGTATCGCGCTCGCCTCTAGAGATTGGGGCGTGTCTTTATTGTACATGCACTGATAAAATCAAGATAAATGGCGCGCACATATCAATCAAAAAAGCCGCTATCACAGCTATGATAGCGGCTTTTTGGGTGTTGTACCAATGCAAACGCTAAGGCAATATTAGGCGCAGCACTCTAAAAACTGGCCAATGATGCGATTGACCTGCTCAGGCTCTTCCACAGTGGCAGTATGGCCTGCACCTTTGACAATCGCAAGCTTTGAGCCTTTGATAGCAAAATGCATACGCTCGGCCTTTTCATACGGCGTTGCCGCATCCTCATCCCCTACGACGATCAAGGTCGGCGTGGTAATCGCACCTAGCTGATCGTAAGTACCTGAGCGCTCAATAACCCCCTTCGTCGCCTTGATGACGCCACCCTTACGATTGCCTTGTAGCATCGTGAGCCACTCTTTACGCTCAGACTTGCGCGACTTGTCTGCCAAAAAACTACTGCCAAACATAATCGGCATCACTTTATTACTGACGCGCTTGATACCCATCCAGCGTATGGCCTTGACCAGCTTGCGATACTGTGGCACGTTTTTTGGGTCTTCTGGATCGGCAGACGTCTCCAGTAAGATAAGTGATAGTAAGCGCTCTGGGGCTTTTATGGCGATACGCTGAGCCACAAACCCGCCCATTGATAGCCCGACAAAATGACACTTTTCGATATGTAGCGCCGCCAGCAAGGCTAATGTGTCCTCTGTCAGCGTGTCCATATCGTAGCCTGACTTGGTGATCTGCGATTGGCCTTGACCACGAAAATCATAAGCAATACAGCGATAGTGCTCTTGGAAGTATGCCACTTGCTTGTCATACATCTGCGTATTCCATAACAAACCATGAGCAAACACCATGACTGGTTTTTGCGTATCATTTGGCGCGCTGTCTTCGTAATAAATGTCTGTGTTATTGATATGGATCGTTGGCATAACCACTTCCTTGTCTGATAAATAAGAGAGGTTGGTGACTTATTTCGGGTTTTGACAGTTTAGCATATTTGACCTTTATATAGCCGTGTCTTTAGCGCCCACAAAACTTGCTTTTATAATCAGAACAAGCTGCTATAGTAAGTAATCGAAGCCGCTGATCCACGCCGCCGCCATCTACAAAGGCGGACGCTACAAGCCAATATAGTCAATCGCTATACATGATACCGCGAGATGATAAGTTATTTGTTGTCGCATCGAGCGGCGTAGGTAACGCACGCCAGAACACCACCGTTTCATTGAGCAGCTTGCTAGCCATGTGTCTGATTTATCTTCTGATTCATCTAGCGATACGATTAGCCAACGTCATAAGACCATTCATATAAGGAAATCCAATGTCATCCTCTATTGTTGAGTATCAAAGCGAAAACCATATCGCCACCATCACCCTAAATGACCCAAAGAGTCTCAATGCCTTTAGCACACCACTAAAAAAAAGCGTATTGACCGCCCTTGAGCAAGCCAACGCTGATGACGACGTTCGAGTGATTGTCCTACAAGGCGCTGGCGGTAACTTTTCTAGCGGCGGTGATATCAAAGAAATGCTGTCTGAAGGTATCGACAAAACCGTCATCTCAAACAAAATAAAGGGTATGGTCGAAGGCGCAGGCGAAGTCAGCTTAAAGCTACGCCATATTCATAAGCCGATTATTGCTAAATTAGAAGGTGCGGTGGCCGGTGCAGGCATGAACCTAGCACTCACCTGTGACTTTCGTATCACCGCCGACAACGCCAAATTTGTGCAAGCGTTCGTCCACATCGGCCTCGTCCCTGATGCAGGCGGTGTATATTTACTAAACCAGCTGGTAGGCCCTGCAAAGACCACTGAGCTTGTGATGCTGGGCGACAAAATCAGCGCGCAAGACATGGCTGAGCTAAACTTGGTCAATCAAGTTGTGGCGCCTGCTGAATTAGATGATGCGGTAGCAAAACTCGCTTCTCGTCTAAGCACCCTGCCAGCTCAGGCATTATCCAGCATGAAACACATGCTAAACACCCACGCCTACGCAGGGCTAAATGAAGCGCTCGATATGGAAGTACACCAACAAGTAAGATTGGCTAAAACTGATGATTTCATTGAGGGCGTTACCGCATTTATTGAAAAGCGCAAACCAGTTTATATCGGTCGCTAATCCACTAGGAAGGCTCTGATAACACTCGAAAAGTACTACCATCAAAAAGGCTGCCATCAGGCAGCCTTTTTTGGATGAAATGAGATAACACAAGCTTTTATGAAGAGGTAGCAGCTGGCTTATAGTGATGTGGTAACGTGAATATCTTGTCAAATACCAAGGTAAATATAAAAGTATATACCAAGAAATACAACAATAACACGCCGCCTCCATCATAAAGGCTGCCACCAAACCAACATCGTACCAAAGCATATACAATGGCAAGCAAATCAAGACCAGCCCGCCTTCAAACCCAACAGCATGAACGCTACGAATCAGCAGTGTACGCGCTGCCACTTGCCGGCGGCGCTCCCATGCTTCAAATACGGTATTGTATAAAAAATTCCAAATCACCGCCGCCAATGACACCATCACCGCCACTGGTAACGACTCTGCGGCATCACTACCACTGAGCATCATCAATATATAGGTGGATGAGATAATCGCGATGATTTCAAAGACAGTCACATATACGATGCGACGTTTGAGTGGGGATAAAGTAATCAACCAAGACTCCAAAGCACCTAAATGATAAGTGCATAATTAAAGTCTCGGTCCGTCCCGAGATAACAAAGTAAGAAAGTAAGAAAGTGCAGAGCCACGGTTTCCGCCTGCCCTTATATTATACCTAAAATAACAAAAAAATCAGCAGCTGCCCTTATCGACCGTTTGGTCAGAAGCGTTTATTTGGCGGGTGGACCCCATTGATTGCTTTCAGGCTTGGTATCACTCGCCAAAAATACCAGTAGGATGATAGATCCTATCAAAGGTAAAATAGAGATGAAAAACCACCATCCTGAGCGACTGGTATCATGCAGCCTGCGCACCGTCACCGCCAAGCTTGGCAAAAACAGGCCAAGTACCACTACGATATAAAACAGCCCTGTTTCTGCATCAAATATCATGCTATCTAACACCATCGCTATAAACAGCAAACCCATTTGTACCAATACAAAATACCAATATTCTTTACGTCTAGCACGACCAGAGAAGTTGCTATAATTTCTAAGACATTTTTTAAACCAATCGAGTATGCCATAGTTTGCTTCGGCACTATGATTGTTCACCGCAGCATCTGGCAGAGGTGGCGGCGTTACTTTATCGAGCATATTTCTATTTTCCATAGGGTTTGTCTTCATGTATCTGTAAGAGTTAAGTCGCCAACCAAAAGTTTGACCAGTTCACTAAAGTATAAACTCCAAAAAAAAGTTTGCAAACTATTCAAGGTATTTTATTTTCATAAAAAAACCCCGCATCATTTTGACACGGAGTTTCTTTTTATCTTATTAATTAGCTTGAAAGCAAAGATTAAGTCAACTGAGCAACGTTAATTTTATCTGCTTCTTCAGTGTACTCTTCCATACGATCGAAGTTCATGTACTGATACACTTCCTCGCCCATGCTGTTGAGCATGCCAGCGTACTGCTGATACTCGTCGTTGGTTGGCAGTTTACCCAGTACCGCCGCGACTGCTGCAAGCTCTGCAGACGCCAGATAAACGTTTGCGCCTTGACCAAGACGGTTCGGGAAGTTACGAGTCGACGTCGATACCGCAGTAGATTTCGGTGCGATACGCGCTTGGTTACCCATACATAGTGAGCAGCCTGGCATCTCAGTACGAGCGCCGGCTTGTGCGTAGACGTTGTAGTAACCTTCTTCCATCAACTGGCGTGCATCCATCTTAGTTGGTGGTGCGATCCATAGACGCGTCTTCAGGCTACCTGCTGGTACGTCTTGTAGCAGTTTACCTGCCGCGCGGAAGTGACCGATGTTGGTCATGCACGAACCGATGAATACTTCATCGATGGTGTCGCCAGCCACGTCAGCCAAAGTTTTTGCATCGTCTGGATCGTTCGGGCAGCATAGGATTGGCTCTTTGATCTCGCTCATGTCGATGGTCATATCGATGGCGTATTCTGCATCGTCGTCAGCACGCATGAGGCTTGGGTTTGCCAGCCAGTCTTGCATTTGCTCGATACGGCGGCTGATGGTACGTGCATCGCCATAGCCTTCAGAGATCATCCACTTAAGTAGGGTGATGTTTGAGTTTAGGTACTCAGTCACCGACTCTTCAGATAGCGTGATGGTACAACCAGCAGCACTACGCTCAGCGGAGGCATCAGATAGCTCAAACGCTTGCTCAGCAGTTAGGTCTTCTAGACCTTCGATCTCAAGAATACGACCGTTGAACTCGTTGATTTTGCCTTTTTTATCAACCGTCAAGTAACCTTCTTTGATGGCTTGGTAAGGAATCGCATGGACGAGGTCACGCAAGGTGATACCAGGCTGACGCTCACCCACGAAACGAACACGCACAGACTCAGGCATATCAAGTGGCATAACACCAGTCGCTGCAGCAAAGGCTACCAGACCAGAACCCGCTGGGAACGAGATACCCATTGGGAAACGCGTGTGCGAGTCACCACCAGTACCCACAGTATCTGGCAGTAGCATACGGTTCAACCAGCTGTGAATGATACCGTCACCTGGGCGTAAGCTCACGCCGCCGCGGTTCATGATAAAGTCAGGTAGTGTGTGCTGAGTCTCAACGTCAACTGGCTTTGGATAAGCAGCGGTGTGACAGAATGACTGCATGACGAGATCCGCTTGGAAACCCAAACATGCCAAGTCTTTTAGCTCATCACGCGTCATTGGACCTGTAGTATCCTGAGAACCAACGGTAGTCATTTTTGGCTCACAGTACATGCCTGGGCGTACGCCTGGTAGACCACACGCTTTACCGACCATTTTTTGCGCAAGGGTAAAGCCTTTACCAGTATCGGCTGGCTCTTCAGGTTTTGCGAATACGTCTGAATGACCCAGACCCATGTACTCACGCGCACGGTTGGTGAGGCCACGACCAACGATCAATGGAATACGGCCACCAGCACGCACTTCATCAAGTAGCGTTGGCGAGTTTAGTTTGAACTCTGAGATGATCTCGTCTGAGTCATGCTTGGTGATTTTGCCGTCATGTGGATAAATGTCAAACACATCGCCCATGTTTAGCTTATCGACAGCTACTTTTTCGATTGGCAAGGCGCCAGAATCTTCCATAGTATTAAAGAAAATCGGTGCAATGTTGTTACCGAGTACTAGACCGCCGCCGCGTTTGTTTGGTACGTTCGGGATGTCTTCGCCCATCAGCCATAGCACTGAGTTGGTCGCAGACTTACGGCTAGAGCCGGTACCGACAACGTCACCAACGTACGCAAGTGGGTGGCCTTTTTCTTTTAGCTCATCAATAAGCTTCATTGGACCGCGCACGCCCTCTTCGTCAGCAGTAATGCCGTCACGAGAGTTTTTGTGCATAGCAAGCGCATGTAATGGGATATCAGGGCGGCTCCATGCGTCTTGTGCTGGCGACAAGTCGTCAGTGTTGGTCTCGCCTGTGACTTTAAACGTCGTATAAGTTGATTTCTTTGGTACTTCTGGGCGATTCAAAAACCACTCAGCGTCAGCCCAAGACTGAATTACTTCTTTTGCAAAAGCGTTACCCGCTTCGGCTTTTTCGGTGACATCGTTGAATGCGTCAAATACGAGCAAGGTTTTCTTTAGTGCATCAGCTGCTTCTTGAGCAACCTCTTCATCATCAAGCGCGGCGACCAATGGCTGTACGTTGTAGCCACCTTGCATGGTACCTAGGATTTCGACCGCTTTTTTCTTACTGATAAGTGGTGATGAGGTTTCGCCCTTTAAGATAGCAGCCAAAAATGCAGCTTTAACGTAAGCAGCTTGGTCAACGCCAGCAGGAATACGGTTTTCTAGCAGGTTCATTAAGAACGCTTCTTCGCCTGCTGGTGGATTTTTTAATAGTTCAACCAATTCTGCTACTTGCTTTTCATTCAGTGGTAGCGGTACAGTTCCTAGCTCGGCACGTTCTTCGACATGTTTACGATAAGCTTCTAACACAATAGTCGTCCTCGTCAGTTGGGGTTAGCACAATACGTGGGAGTCAACATGACCGCCTGCGTCTGTGTACTAGATGAAATAATTATCCGTGCAATCATAGCTTAAAACGCTCTAAATGTTAATGGCTATGGCTTTAAAAGGCTCAGAATAAGGCCATATTGGACATTTATTATAAAAATAGTACCATCAATCAGAGGACTGATTATCCCCTTATCTGTCTAAAAATAACCGGCTGTCTTAGAGGTCATTTTTTGCCTGTATAATCAACATCAACGACATAACAACCGCGATTTTAAAAGTACAGATGACCGCTTATAGAGCAACACAGACTTGAAAAACTGTGCATACACCTAAATACAAAACACGGCGAAAAATCTCAGAGATAGCAAGTTAAAGTATCCACACCACATACAATCAACAACAGGGACGACCACAATATGGCAGACAACACCACTTACCAAAACGGCCTACAAGTACGCACTGAAGTGATGGGCGAAGCACATGTCAAACGCTCATTAGATAATGCCACTGGCTTTACCCAGCCGCTGCAAGACTGGATCATCGAGCATGCTTGGGGCAGTACGTGGCAGGATGATTCGGTATTACCGCGCAAATACCGCTCCTTAATCACCATCGCCTTTTTGGTCGCACAAAAAAGCCCGACCGAGCTAAAAGGCCATATTCGTGGTGCCATCAATAACGGGGCGAGCGTTGCCGAGATTCGAGAGGTACTGATGCACAGCCTGCCCTACTGCGGCGCGCCTGCTACCCAAGAGGCTTTTCGCGCGGCTATCGAAGTATTTAATGAGATGGGTATAGATATTGATAACTTAAATAAAAAGCCATAGCACAAAGGGTTGAATAATAAACCCTGAGCACAATATCTGCTATAATAAAGACACCTATAAAGCATACTGATAATTCCATAAACCCTTATACTATAAAGGGTTAAGAGATCATTGATTATGACTACTGCTGTACAAACCTATGTCCCTGCTGCCAAGGCCAAACCCAAAAAAGCAGTGCAAGGCGAAAAGCTACGTGGCTATGATAAGGTTGCCCGTATTCCCATTAAGGTCATCCCAACGGTCGAGGCCAAAAAAAAGCCTGACTGGATTCGGGTCAAGATGTCTTCCCCTGCGGAAGTCGCACGTATCAAAGCCACACTGCGCGAACAAAAGCTCTATACCGTCTGTGAAGAAGCTGCCTGCCCTAACCTGCCGCAGTGCTTTGCCGATGGTACCGCGACCTTTATGATCATGGGCGATATCTGTACCCGTCGCTGTCCGTTCTGTGATGTGGGTCATGGTCGTCCAAATGCGCTTGATAAAGACGAGCCGCGCCACACTGCTGAGACCATTCAAGGCTTGGGTCTTAAATATGCGGTGATCACCTCTGTCGACCGCGATGATCTAAAGGACGGCGGCGCTGGGCATTTTGTAGAAGTATTGAACGAATCGCGCACGCTAAGCCCAAACTGCTTGATCGAGATATTGGTGCCAGATTTCCGTGGTCGTATGGAGATTGCGCTTGATTTATTGACGGAAACCCCGCCAGATGTCTTTAACCATAATATCGAAACTGTGCCGCGTCTGTACAAAGCCTTCCGTCCAGGCTCTGATTATCAGCATTCGCTCGATTTGCTTAAACTGTACAAAGCGCGTCGCCCTGATATCGCGACCAAATGCGGCTTTATGGTTGGCCTCGGCGAGACCGAAGAAGAGGTATATGCGCTACTTGATGACTTAAAAGCCCATGATGTCGATATGATTACCATCGGTCAGTATCTGCAGCCCAGTAAGGATCATGCGCCTGTTGATCGCTACGTGCATCCAGACGAGTTTCAGCGCTATATGGATTATGGCAAAAAGATTGGCTTCTTTAGCATTTGGGGCGGTCCCATGGTACGCTCCAGCTACTTTGCCGATCGTCAGTACTACGGTGAAGACTGCCCTGCGCCAATCCGTAGTAAAAAGGCGCTTGAGGCTGAGGGTAAACTTGGTTGTTAATGCTTGAATCAGGTTTGAGCAACCGTTGACCTGTGAGTTTAATAGAAAAAGGGTGAGTAACAGATTTTGTTACTCACCCTTTTTTATTTTACAAATGAACCAATCTCTTAGGGTGTGTCCT
>NZ_JAPEHS010000073.1:0-13388 GCF_028823565.1 Psychrobacter sp. A3 | reverse complement strand
CCAACGATACGACCAGCAGCATCACTACCTGTGAGCGTTACGCCACGTACTTTGTCATTTTCAATCAATTTTTCTGATTGGTCATGATCAATCAAAATCGTACGGAACAAATCATTTGGCAGTTCAGACTCGTGGAAGATTTTTTCGATCAATAAGCCAGAACCTGTGACGTTTGCTGCATGTTTAAGTAGAACGCTGTTACCTGCCATCAAGTTAGCAATGGCATAACGGAATACTTGATACGCTGGGAAGTTCCAAGGTTGCATACCATAGATGACGCCGATTGGTTGATAAGTCACGATACCTTTTTTCATGCTTTCGATATCTCGCTCATCATCTGCAAGCGCAGCAACACCATTTTCAGCAGTGTAATCACAAATTGCTTTACAGAGATCAACTTCTTGCTGGCTTTGACCATAGAGCTTACCGCGCTCTTCGGTCATGAGGCGAGACAGCTCTTCTTTATATTCCATCAGCTTGTCACCGATAGATTGAATGATACGGCCACGCTCTTCATGGCTCACCGTACGCCATTCTAAAAATGCATTATGTGACGCATCAACAATTTTGTTAACTTCGTCGTTGGTCATATAGTCATAATTTTTAATGTCTTCGCCCGTGGCTGGGTTTACAGTAGTGATATCTGACATGTGGATGTCCTTGTTATTTGGTTTTATGTATTTAGTATTATTGTCACTTTTAATTTAATTGTTTGGTACTCTTGATTGTTTAATGCTTCATCGATAGTACGATTCGTTTTATCGGTAGGTCGTTTTCTATCTGTGGTTATAATAACAAGGTATTTGGCGAGGAGTTTTACAATATATTGTGAAGTGTGTTGAACGTGTTAATAGTGTGACTGTATTATCAAGAATTGCTAAACAAAGAAAGATACTTTGTAGATACACTAAACAAAAAAACCAGCCGAGTGGCTGGTTCATGGCATATAAACTCATAAGGACGACACAATTAAGCTGCCTGCTATGTGTTTTCTAAATCCCAAAAAAATACTATTAAAACAAATGGTTAATAACAGGAATCTCTTGTGGCGGGTTTTCTTCTTCAGCCACGACCTGCCGCGCCACATGCATGATCAACTGGCGCAGCCAGCGATGGGCTGGATGATGCTGGAGTAGTGGTGACCAAGCCATTGTCAGCTCAAATTCAGGAATAAAAAATGGTGGCTCTTCCATGATGATACTGTCGTTGTTGGCCTGCATACGAGCCACGCGTGTCGGCAAAGTGGCAATCAAGTCTTTATTTGCTGCGAGCATGGCTGGCATCTGATAATGGCGAGTAAAAACGCTGATTTGCCGTTTTTGACCCAAGCGCTGCAATGCTTGATCGATAGAGCCAAGACCGCCAGACTTTTCAGGGTTGACCCCAAACCCGACCCCCATACCTGTTTTGGATACCCAAACGTGCTGAGCTTTTAGGTAGTTTTTTAGATTAAAGCGGTTGGCATAAGGGCTTTCAGAGGACAGCAGACAACTGAAGGTATCACGCCAGACTAGCACTTGGTGAAAACTTTGCGGTATCTCATTAAATCGGTTAATCGCCAGATCGACTCGCCCTTGCTCCATATCACGATAAGACACATCTGATGGGGTTAAAAAGTCCAAAATAACATTGGGCGCCTCAGAGCGCAGAGCCTTAACCAGTCTAGGAACCAAAGTCGCCTCGGCGTAGTCTGAGGTCATGATACGAAACACGCGTGAGGTGCTATAAGGACGGAATTCTGTACGCGGCTCAAGCACTTGCGTCAAGTCAGCCAATATCTCACGAATACGTGGCTGCAGCTCCAATGCACGCTCCGTTGGCGTCATACCCTCAGACGAGCGCACCAATAATGGGTCATTAAACAGCTTGCGCAACCGCCGCAAAATATTGCTCATGGCAGGTTGGGTAATGCCAAGCTGCTCGGCTGCCCGCGTGACGTTTTTTTCTCGTAACAACACATCTAGATGTACCAATAAATTTAAATCTACCCGCTGCAAATTCATATATATTTCTCTTGGCTTTTGAATAAACGCCTTTTATAAGCTCGGCATTTTTTGTGCAATTATTCTGACCATCAGCCTGTAACTGCATAATATCGCTATTTATTTTATATTTTGCGTTAGCGCCCACTGATGATAACGAGATTTACCAGTCATAAGTCTCTGTTATCTATACATTATAACCGATAAAAATACTAAAGATAAGTATCATAAATTAGATAAATCTTGGTAAGGCAGTTATAGTGAATCCCGTAGATGATTTGCAACACGGACCACAACCATCCTGTTTGTGCGCTATTGATGCCGGTCTATCAGAGTCTGATGAGCCGGTCGTACAAGCCGCCAAACCGTGTTGACAAAAGATACATTTATGAAAGTTATCGCTGCGACAACGTTATAAAAACCCCAATCGCAGGCCAGTTGTCCAGAGGATATCGGTCATGGATTGCAATCAAACCCAGCGAGTACGGCATTGAATATTGTAACATCTCTTATCGCCAATGATGACACTGCTGTCTAATAATTTAGCGTAAGCCCCTGAGCGATATATGGATACACCCCATTGTTATCGATATTTTACCCATCATCTGTCGACGACCAAGTTTAGCAGTTTACTTGTATTTGCGAGAAAGTTTGTTTAGGGTAACTAAGGCTTGAACAGATGCTCGAACGGATGACTGATGATGGTCTCTGCTCTGATAAGCCGCCGATAACACTCAAATAAAGCATCACGAGATGCGCTTATCTGGTCAGACACCATTAGCGTTATTTTAACACGGAATTTTTCGTTTTTTTTACACCCCACCAAGGAGACTATAGATGTCAACTGCATATAAATCAGCGATCGACTTAGTACGTGAATTAAAGCAAAAGCACGGTAACTGGCAGAATATCAGCGAGACTGATGCGGCACGTATGATGATGCAAAACCGTTTTAAAACCGGTTTGGATATCGCCAAATATACTGCAAAAATCATGCGTCAAGACATGGAAGACTATGACAACGATACGTCTCAGTATACTCAGTCCTTAGGCGCTTGGCACGGTTTTGTTGCACAGCAAACCATGTATGCAAAGAAAAAATACTTTGGCACCACATCTAAAACCTACATCTATCTATCAGGCTGGATGGTAGCCGCCCTACGCTCTGAGTTTGGTCCACTACCTGACCAATCTATGCACGAAAAAACCTCTGTGCCAAAGCTAATCGAAGAGATCTACACGTTCTTGCGTCAAGCCGATGCTAAAGTACTAAACGACTACTTCCGTGAGCTAAACGCAGCTGAAGAAGCAGGTCAAGATACCTCAGCTATCTTAGAGAAAATTGAAAACTTCGAATCACACGTTGTGCCAATCATCGCCGATATCGATGCCGGTTTCGGTAACGAAGAAGCGACTTACTTGCTAACCAAGCAAATGATCGAAGCCGGTGCTTGTGCCATTCAGATCGAAAACCAAGTATCTGATGCCAAGCAATGTGGTCACCAAGCAGGTAAAGTCACTGTACCGCACGAAGACTACATCGCCAAAATCAATGCCATTCGTTACGCATTCTTAGAGCTTGGTGTCGAAGACGGTGTTATCGTTGCTCGTACTGACTCTGAAGGCGCATCGTTGACGCAAAAAATCCCAGTATCACAGGAGCCAGGCGACCTTGCTTCTAAATACATCGACTTCCTAGAAATGGAAGAAATAAGCATTGAAGACGCAAATGAGAACGATAGCCTACTTAAGCATAACGGCAAACTAGTACGTCCAGTACGTCTGGCTAACGGCCTATACCAGTTCCGTGAAGACACTAACATCGACCGCGTTGTGCTTGACTGTGTGACTGCGCTTGAAAACGGTGCTGACCTACTATGGATCGAAACACCAACGCCAGATGTTGCCCACATCAAATCAATGGTAGATCGCATCAAAGAGCAGCAGCCAAAAGCCAAGCTCGTATACAACAACAGCCCATCATTCAACTGGACGCTAAACTTCCGTAAGCAAATAATCGCTCAGTGGGAAGAAGAAGGCAAAGACGTATCAAGCTATGACAAAGATAACTTGATGAGTAGCGATTACGACGGTACTGAGCTTGATCAAGCTGCTGACGAAGCTGCCAAGAACTTCCAGCGTGACGCCTCACGTGAAGCTGGTGTCTTCCATCACTTAATCACGCTACCTACTTATCACACGACTGCTCTAAGTGTGCATGAGCTAGCCAAAGGTTACTTCGGTGAAGAAGGCATGCTTGCTTATGCAGCTGGCGTACAGCGCAAAGAAATCCGCGAAGGTATCTCTTGTGTTAAGCACCAAGCCATGGCGGGCTCTGACTTAGGCGATGATCACAAAGAGATCTTCTCAGGTGACAACGCGCTAAAAGCTGGCGGCGAAAAGAACACCATGAACCAGTTCTAATCATCGACTACTTTTAAGTATAGCTGATACAAAAAGCCGTCCTACATACTGTAGGGCGGCTTTTTTATTGTCCTATCCTCACGCATAGGATGGTAGACTAATAATCATTCGTCGTCATTATTAGGAGTCATTATGCAAGAGATCGAACTCAAGTTTTTGGTCCCAGAGTCGCGGCTGAAAGGCTTGATGCGTCAAGCAAAAGTCAAATCCTCTCAAACCACACAAATGGCTGCCCACTACTATGACACCCCTGATCAGCAGTTGGCGCAAGCAGGGATTGGCCTACGCATTCGTAAAGAAGGCGATACATGGGTGCAAACCATCAAAGCTGGCGGCGATGGTCTGGCAGCTCGCCTAGAGCACAACGCCACCTTAGACCCTGAGCACGTACAAGCCATGCTCGCTAACAATGCGCTTATGCCTGATTTGAATATATATAAAGACACCGCCATCGCCCCTGCTCTTGCCGCCTTTAAGCTCAAAAAACTCACCAAAAAACTCACTCAGCTGTATGTCACTGATGTCGAGCGCACCACCCGCCTGTTGATAGAAGACAATGATGAAGGCGCAGACAATCAGCTGGAGATGGCCTATGACTATGGAGAGATTGTCCACGGTAATGATGATGCGCTGCGTGATCGTATTCAAGAAATTGAGTTTGAGCTGGTGTCAGGCGATATTGATTTTTTATTTACGACAGCCAAAGTCTGGTGTAAGCGTTATAAGCTGTGCTTATCTACCATCACCAAAGCCGAGCGCGGTGGTCTATTGATTACAAGACAAGCGCATAATCCCGCTGTCACTGCTACCACTCAGCTTCCTCATATCGACAACCATACCAGTATGCCTGCGTTTGTACGGGCAGCGGTGCATCATTGCCTATTACATATACTGCCTAATAGCAGCGCCATCGTCTCTGGGCGCTATGATGACGCACATGTCTTGCAGCTAGCGATCGGTATCACTCGCCTGCACGCTGCTCTGCAAGCGTTTGCCAGCTTCTCTGATGAAATCAACCCTGATTGGTCACCCATACTGCAGCAAACTCAAGCGCTACTCAGTGACTATCAGCACCTTACTCATCTGGCCTCTACTGTAGAGCCACATTTACAGCAATATGGTGCGCCTGCTATAGAATGGACGGCTGATATTGACGCTATAAAGATTCGGCCCATAGACGCTGTCTGTGCCAATGACTTTCAATTAACCTTACTGGAGCTGATTGCTTTTGCAATGAGTGATCCAGCACTTGAGACGCACGCGGACAAAAGCGCAAAAGAGGCGCTAACAGCCGTGCTCCTCAAGCAACAAAAAGCATTTGTGCAAGCCGAGGAGCGGCTACAACATAAAAGATACCCATGCTTAGATGGCGCTGAGTCAGAAGAGAGCGACACCGACGATGCCAAGAAAAACGGCAGCGCCCAAGAGATGAAAGGCGCCCAAGACATGCAAGAGGGTCAGCAAGCCCTACTAGCGTTAAACCAGCAGGTGACGAGCTTATATTATTTCCATGAATTTGCCGCGCCTTTGCTCAAGACAGGCCACAAAAAAAAGAAAGTAACAAAGAAGCTCAAGCGTCAGCGTAAGCACTTGCTCAAAGCAAAACAGGCAATGAGCCACTATGACGACGCCATGCGTTATGGCCAGCACTATCAGCAAAAATCAGCGACAGAGACGCGTGCGCTATTTGGTGCAGGCTGGTTTGCTGCTACCCTAAAGACCCAACATAAACCTCTTCAAAAACGTTTGGCCAAAGTCAAAAAATCGCTGATATCAATCTAAACCATTATGCTACATACAAAAAAACAGCTCATGGTCGATGAGCTGTCTTTTTACCATTGATATTGGTAACACAAGGCCGCGTTATCATCAGGTAGGCCTAGGGCGTATGAAAGTACTGGCTCTCTTATAGGCCCAGTACTTTCATACGCTCATTGACCGGCTGATAGGTTTTTTCGCCAGCAGGGGCTTTGATATTACCAAATGGCATCTGCGCTATCAGCTCCCAACTGTCCGGAATAGCAAACGCTGCCGCGGCATCTTCATCTACCAGTGGGTTATAATGCTGTAGGTTGGCACCGATATCCAGCGTACTCAGCTCTGTCCACATGGCATACTGGTGCATGGCTGAGGCGTGCTCTGCCCAAATAGGGAAACGCTCAGCATATAAAGCAAACTGCTCTTGTAATGATTTGATCACGTTTCGGTCTTCATAAAACAAGACAGTACCCGCCGCCGCTCGAAAGCCGTCCAGCTTTTGCTGACTGCCTGAAAAGTCACCGTCGCCGACCGCTGCCCGCAGTTTTTCTTCAGCGATGTCCCACAGCTTTTGGTGCTCGTCACCAAACAACACCACCAGACGCGAAGACTGCGAGTTAAAGGCTGAAGGCGTATGCAAAAGCACTCGCTCTGCCATGTTGATAATCGCTTGCGGCGCGACTGGTAATTCATTGCCCAATGCATATACCGAACGGCGCTCATCAAAAGCTTGTTGTAACGTGACTAGACTTTCTTGAGACATGATCATTATCCTTATCATAAAAGACATCATAAGTGAGCGATATCTGGCACGACACGCTCACTTTTAGTAAAGCAAATATTATATCAATATACTAAATAATATCTAGTCTCTATAAAGTTAATTTTATCAATCACTCTATAAAGTTATTCTGCTTGATGTTGCAATGTATCTGACACGCTTGATTGATCAAAGCCATTATCTGCCCATCTACGCTGCCACGATAGACACAGGCGTACCTTCCTTGACTTGCGCAAATAACGCTACGATGTCGTCATTGCGCATACGCACGCAGCCATGCGAGCGCGCAACGCCCATCGGCTCGGTGTCAGGGGTGCCATGAATATAGATATAGCGCTGATAGGTATCACAGCCACCTTGGGCGTTACAGCCTTTATTGTACCCTTCCTCGAGACCACTTAACCATAGAATGCGGCTTAGTATCCAGTCGCGCTCAGGATATTGCTTTCCGAGCGCATCATCATAGATCTCCCCAGTTGGCACCCGTCCGACAAACACAGCATTGATCGGCGCATTGCCACCTATTTTTTGAGCAATGACATGCTCGCCAAGCGGCGTACAACCACTATCTTGCTGGCTGCCGATACCGTTTTTGGCGGTAGATACGGCGTATTGCGCTATTTTTTTATCATATTGGTAGAGTGTTAAGGCTTGCTGAGCAATATTAATCACCAAATGCATATCAAGGTTTTCATTATTTTTCATAGGATATATCCAGCGGTCAGTCATCTAATTGACATCTTTGCCAACCGCGTTGTAAGTCAATGGATTGAATTTTTCTATTGTCAAGGGATTGTGCCGAGACATTTGGCACCGTAATATAGGGGCACACTTTTTGATGCTAGCAGATTATGACGACTATTTCACCGACACGTGTGTCGATGTATGATTTTTTATATCATGATACCCAGCCGATGGTGTCACTTTTGGCAGATGCCGCCCAGCTTTCACTACCGCAGGCGCGTTTAGCGATGGATGCCAGCCTACAAGCTATTGTCAGTGCGCTCCTCGCCTATCAGCAGCGCTATCAAGGACAGGCGGTCAGCAAAAAGCTATTTGGGCGCGGCGCAGTCAAAGAGCTACGCCAATACAACTCGATGAACTTTGCGACGTTAGGGGCGACGTTGTACCATCGCCACGACGCTGCCGATGCGATATTTAGCGATAGTGCCAGAGTCATCAAAGCCAGTGAGCGCATTGCTTCTCAGATAAAAGCCACCTCGCCACAAGTACAAATTTTGCTCACGTCTTTGTGCGTGATTGCACTACGTGAGCTGGCTATCTTAGCAGATTATAGTCAGCTAGATAATGATGAGATCGATAAGTGGTTTGCGCTGCAGCCGCAGTTTTTGGCAGCGGAGCGTTTTGCGCAGGCTCATACGTCTAAAACAGTCGCCGCACAAGAACCGAGCCAACATGACAGTATAGACACGCCGTCTGCTGCGACAGAAGCATCACCTGTAAACGCTGCCGAGCACCGTCTATTGAGTAGCGCGCCGCTATCTAGCGTGCCCCCGATTTTTGACCCTTATTGGTATGAGCTGACTGGGTTTAGACCTGACAATCAAAGTCCTATACAAGATATGCAGCTGGCCACTGGCAACTACCTTAAGGCCATCGGCCGCTCACCTGACAATGTCCAGCAAGGTCATCACAATGACATGCTGGTCTTTGCCCAAATGCCTGCCATCGCGCTACCACATCAGCGCTGGTTATTACAGCTGGCAAAGATATCTGATATCTATTTGAGCCGCAATCGCCTACGCATAACTTCCGAGCCTGCCAATCCACCAAAGCCGCCTTTGGTCAGTTTAGGGTTAATCGGCGGTAATAACGACAACACCCCAGCCACCATCAGCGAAAAACCAATTGAATATGACGCGGCCACGCCACTTTGGAAAAACCCCGTTATCCTTTTGATCGTCACTGTGATCGGTGTCCTTGGTGCTCTTGCGATGCTCAAATATCAAAACCAAAAGTCAGACGGTATGGTGCTGGCAACCGAGGAAGTCATAGAGCAAGACCGCCTAAAAGAGCGTCAGCAGCAAGATGTCGCCATTGTTCGAGTAAACGATGACGAGACTGCACCCGCAAATGATCAACAAACCAAATAGACAATATTTTTTATGACTACCTCCATAACATCCTTATAACATCTTCATAATACTGTCATAAAAAAAACAGAGGCCGCTATCGATGGCGGCCTCTGTTTTATATTTTATATAATGACGTGCTTTTTGATGATCAAGTTATCAAAAGCAGCGTAAGCGCTTATTTTGATAAATCACGACCGCGGCTGGCTTCGATGGCCAAACGCAAGCCGTTTAGACGGATAAAACCTTCTGCGTCTTTTTGATCATATGCGCCCGCATCATCTTCAAACGTGGCAATTTTTTCATCAAACAGTGAGTCATCTGACTTACGACCAACCACGCTCACCGCGCCTTTATACAGCTTCACACGTACCGTACCATTGACATGCTCTTGTGATTTGTCAATCAATGCCTGTAGCATCATGCGCTCAGGGCTAAACCAGTAGCCGTTGTAGATGATTTTTGCATAGCGCGGCATCAGCTCATCTTTTAGATGCGCTGCTTCACGATCTAGGGTCAGCGACTCGATACCGCGATGCGCTTTTAGCATGATGGTACCTGCTGGCGTCTCGTAGCAGCCGCGCGACTTCATACCGACATAGCGGTTTTCGACGATATCCAAACGACCGATACCGTGCTTGCCGCCTAGCTCATTTAGCTTAATCATTACCTCATATGGCTTGAGGCGCTCACCATCAATCGCAACGATATCGCCTTTTTCATACTCTAGCTCTAGATACTGCGCCTCGTCTGGGGCGTCTTCTGGGCTGACCGACCAGCGCCACATATCTTCTTCTGCCTCAGCGTATGGGTCTTCTAAAATACCGCCTTCATAAGAGATATGCAGTAGGTTGGCATCCATTGAGTAAGGCGATTTTTTCTTATTGCCAGCATAGTCAATGGCAATATTATGCTCTTTGGCGTATTGCATCAAGCTCTCACGACTTGACAAGTCCCACTCACGCCACGGCGCAATGGTCACAACATCAGGTGACAACGCGACCGCACCAAGCTCAAAACGTACCTGATCGTTCCCTTTACCTGTCGCACCGTGACTGATGGCATCGGCGTTGTGCTCTTTGGCAATCTCAACCAAACGCTTGGCGATGAGCGGACGGGCAATAGACGTACCGAGTAAGTACTCGCCTTCATAGATGGCATTGGCACGAAACATCGGGAAGACATAGTCACGCGCAAACTCTTCGCGCAAATCTTCGATATAGATATTTTTGATGCCCATGGCTTGGGCTTTGGCACGGGCCGGCTCAACTTCTTCGCCTTGACCGATATCAGCGGTAAAAGTAATCACCTCAGCATCATAGGTTTCTTGCAGCCATTTAGCGATGATGGAGGTATCAAGACCACCTGAATAAGCCAATACGATTTTATTAATATTTTTTGGATCAAGTTGAGCCATGAATAACTCCTATTATAAAGTTTTGATGATGAGAATTGAGTGGGGATAAAAGCGCTAATCGTAGACAAAAAATAAACCACCTGCTCAGTGTACATCATATTTACTATGGGCAAAAGTACCACTGCCCCGTGCGGCGCGCTTTTGCGTTAAATCTCAAATAAATATATTTTGGCGGCGGTTATTTGGCATGCCAGCTAGGTCATTGCCCGCCTGTCTCTTCTATTGACTATATCTGGTCACATATTTAGTCAAGTAGGCAAATCTGTTATGATAGTCGGGCAGTATCACTCCCTTTTATTTCCTGTATATGACGATATAGAGCGCGACGACCTTATGACTGATTCGATTAGAGAGTTGACCATTCTTCAGCCAGACGATTGGCACATTCATTTGCGCGACGGCAAGGCACTGGGCACGACCGTGCCACATGCTGCAGATAGCTTTAACCGTGTCATTTGTATGCCAAACCTTGTCCCCCCTGTCAAAACTGTCGATGATGCCCGCGCGTATCGTGAGCGTATCATGACGCACTTGCAAAACAGCGACATAAGCGCTGAGCGCATTGCAGCGTTTGACCCCCGCATGACGTTATACCTCACAGACAACACCACGCCACAAGACATCGAGATGGCCGCAAAATCCGGTATCGTCCAAGCGGTCAAACTTTATCCGGCAGGGGCCACGACCAACTCGGCTGATGGTGTCACTGACATCAGTGCATGCGTCGATGTGTTTGAAGCGTTAGAAAAATACGACTTGCCGTTATTGTTACATGGTGAGGTGACGCAAGACCATGTGGATATTTTTGACCGCGAAAAGCGTTTTTTAGACGAGGTATTGGCACAAATCATCGTCAAATTTCCCACTCTAAAAATCGTCGTCGAGCACATTACCACCAGTGACGCTGCTGATTTTGTCTTGGCACAAGGCAACCATATTGCTGCGACCATTACCCCGCAGCATCTAATGTTTAACCGCAATCATTTGCTGGTCGGTGGTATCAAGCCGCACTTTTACTGCTTACCTATCTTAAAGCGTGAAAGCCATCAAAAAGTCCTGTTAGACGTGGCAACAAGTGGCAACCCAAAGTTCTTTTTGGGCACTGACTCCGCCCCGCACGCAACCGACAAAAAAGAAGCCACGTGCGGCTGTGCCGGCTGCTATAGCGCCTCTATCGCGTTGCCGTTATATGCCACCGCCTTTGACAGTGTCGGCAAAATAGACAAACTAGAAGGCTTCGCCAGTCGTTTTGGCGCACAGTTCTATGGCCTGCCTGTCAACCAAAGCACCATCACCCTTGTAAACACTCCAATGCAAGTGCCAAACGCTTATCCGTATTTTGACGGCACTTCATTGACACCGCTGCTGGCGGGCGAAACACTCCCTTGGTCGATTAAAGACTAATTCGACTAAAGACTAAGTTGATTAAAAACTAAGTTGATTAAAAACTAAGTTGATTAAAAAATAAGCCAACTCAAGAATAAGTGGCAGCGGATGCTAAAACCCGCGCTTTTATTTGCTATCCGACGATATCGACGCTACCTTGATTACCTAAAGCGTAGCTGAGATCGTAGGATGGTTTTTTAGTGATTGTTTATTCAATTTAATAATTATTTATTCAATATAACAGCACGATTGACAAAAGTGATTTAACGTGATATGACCATTCAAAACGATACCGCCTTACCCTGCAACCCTGAGCACACACCGGCGACTAGCACAGATAGCACTGCAGGTTCGTCAGATGAGCAAGCACCACTGAGCCTAAAAGACCGGTTTCGTAAATTTTTGCCTGTCGTCGTCGATGTGGAGACAGCAGGGTTTAACGCGCAAACAGATGCGCTACTAGAGATTGCCTGCATCCCTATCTTACTCAATGAGCAGGGCATGTTTTATCCAGGAGATGCGCTCAACGCCCATATCGAACCCTTTGAAGGAGCAAACCTAGAGCCAAGTGCGCTGGCATTTACCGGCATAGATCCCAAAAATCCCATGCGCAAAGCCATCGCCGAAGACGAAAAGACTGCCTTGCGGCGTATCTTTAAAGGTTTAAAAGAAGTCAGACGCGCAGAGGACTGTCGTCAGTGCGTGCTCATCGGTCACAATGCCCATTTTGATTTGGCGTTTTTAAATGCCGCAGTACTTCGTACCAATAGCAAAAACCACAATCCTTTTCATAACTTTTCGGTATTTGACACCGTGACACTGTCGGCCCTTGCTTTTGGTCAGACGGTACTGGCACGAGCCTGTAAAGCGGCAGGGTTAGAGTTTGATGGTAAAGACGCGCACTCAGCGCTATACGATACGCAAAAAACTGCCGAGCTTTTTTGTCATATCTTAAACAGCTACCCCATGCTCGCAAATGCCATGGCTACTGAGCCTACCGAAACTGACACCGCTACGCAAACTGACAAATAAGCCTTTAATCACATATCCTATATTGTTATGCCCTCATAATAATGCTATTGGTAAGACTAGCTGACTTTACCCTCTTGGTGCTTTAGTCGAGAAGGATATGAGAATAAAAACAGTACGCTGACGTGCCATACCAGCCTACTGCTTAGTGTTCTTATCACCCTACAGATGGTCAAAGTCGCCCACACGTCCTTGCAGTATGTGAGTCATCACTGCAAGGCTTGATAGGAGGGACTCTACTATGGATCCACAGCTCAAGTTATGGGGCACCATCCTCGGTTATATGCTACTAGCCCTGACCATCAGCGCTTGCACTTCTCTATGGATTCGGCATCATTTAAAGCGCAAAGACCTGCATCCGCGCCGTGCTATCAAAAAAAGATATTTAATTTTAAAAAGACGAAGAAAAAGGCTTGACAGAAAACGCAGACGCCATTAAAATACGCACCACTTCAGCATAAATGGTGAAAGCAGCTGAGGTATTGTTACTAGTCCCCATCGTCTAGAGGCCTAGGACA